>JAYVBS010000258.1:0-2457 GCA_043750315.1 Chitinophagaceae bacterium | reverse complement strand
TGACATTAACATGGTAATTAAATTTCTGCGTGTAAACATACCATACACTCCAATAAAAAATAATGCAGTGCTTACAAAGAGAATCTGTGATATTGTTATTTCATTAAACATAAAATCAACGCTGTTTTTTTTGTTCTACATTTTTACTTTTCATTGCAATTACAATACTTCCAATCATTGCAGCTAACAACAAAATACTCACCACTTCAAATGGCAAAGCATAACCTGTAGTATTGGTATCTAACATATTATTTCCAATTCTTCTTACACTATTATCAAAAGCATCATTGGATGGATGAAAATTATTTCCATTAATAAGGTTGTAAACAAAAGCAATAGCAAATACTACTGCTAATAGTGAAAATATTTTTCTACCTAAAGTTGTTTTAGGTAATTCGTTACCTGATTGATCTGTTAAGAAAATTGAAAAAATAATCAACACCACTATACCACCAACATACACTACAATTTGTACAGCAGCTAAAAAGTTCACATCCATCCAAAAAAATAAAGCAGCAATACCTATTAAAGAAAACAACAAGCCAATTGCAGCACGAAAAATTTTACGAGCTGTTACAGCAAATATTCCTGATACAAGTATTAATGCTGAAATAAAATAAAATATGATGACAGATGCGTTCATTATTCTATACCCTCCCTAATTTTTGAATTTGCTGTATTTAATATTTTAGTTAAATCTCTTCTATTGTAAACACTATGTTCAAAAGCATTACTCATTTTTATTGCATCGGTTGGGCAAGCTTCAATACATAAATTACACATCGTACATAATTCCAAATGATAAATAAAAGCATCAATAGCTTTTTTCTTTTTGCCTTCAGGCGTAATATCAAACTTGGTAATAATTTTTATTGTTCCGTTGGGGCAAGCTAATTCACAAGCTGTACAACCAGTGCATGCATGTTCATTATTTTCATCGTGTGGCATAACTACTTCCCCTCTAAATCTTTCAGCCATTTGCAATGTGGCTCTATTATCTGGATATTGTTCAGTAATAATTTCTTTATGATGGGTAAAGTAATAACCAGTCATCCTCATCCCTTTAAGTAAAGATGTTATTGTCTGATAAATTTCTTTTATATAATTTTTTAAAAACATATTTGTTTAAAAATTAAAAATGCCAACCCAAAATGGTCATTAATGTTACTAATAATAAATTACCCATTAGTATGGTTAATAAATATTTCCATTCTAATGGGTAATAAATATTTATTACCCATTAGAATGGAAATATTTATTAACCATACTAATGGGTAATTTATTATTAGTAACATTAATGACCATTTTGGGTTGGCATTTTTAATTTTTAAACAAATATGTTTTTAAAAAATTATATAAAAGAAATTTATCAGACAATAACATCTTTACTTAAAGGGATGAGGATGACTGGTTATTACTTTACCCATCATAAAGAAATTATTACTGAACAATATCCAGATAATAGAGCCACATTGCAAATGGCTGAAAGATTTAGAGGGGAAGTAGTTATGCCACACGATGAAAATAATGAACATGCATGCACTGGTTGTACAGCTTGTGAATTAGCTTGCCCCAACGGAACAATAAAAATTATTACCAAGTTTGATATTACGCCTGAAGGCAAAAAGAAAAAAGCTATTGATGCTTTTATTTATCATTTGGAATTATGTACGATGTGTAATTTATGTATTGAAGCTTGCCCAACCGATGCAATAAAAATGAGTAATGCTTTTGAACATAGTGTTTACAATAGAAGAGATTTAACTAAAATATTAAATACAGCAAATTCAAAAATTAGGGAGGGTATAGAATAATGAACGCATCTGTCATCATATTTTATTTTATTTCAGCATTAATACTTGTATCAGGAATATTTGCTGTAACAGCTCGTAAAATTTTTCGTGCTGCAATTGGCTTGTTGTTTTCTTTAATAGGTATTGCTGCTTTATTTTTTTGGATGGATGTGAACTTTTTAGCTGCTGTACAAATTGTAGTGTATGTTGGTGGTATAGTGGTGTTGATTATTTTTTCAATTTTCTTAACAGATCAATCAGGTAACGAATTACCTAAAACAACTTTAGGTAGAAAAATATTTTCACTATTAGCAGTAGTATTTGCTATTGCTTTTGTTTACAACCTTATTAATGGAAATAATTTTCATCCATCCAATGATGCTTTTGATAATAGTGTAAGAAGAATTGGAAATAATATGTTAGATACCAATACTACAGGTTATGCTTTGCCATTTGAAGTGGTGAGTATTTTGTTGTTAGCTGCAATGATTGGAAGTATTGTAATTGCAATGAAAAGTAAAAATGTAGAACAAAAAAAACAGCGTTGATTTTATGTTTAATGAAATAACAATATCACAGATTCTCTTTGTAAGCACTGCATTATTTTTTATTGGAGTGTATGGTATGTTTACACGCAGAAATTTAATTACCATGTTAATGTCAA
>JAYVBS010000257.1:0-5739 GCA_043750315.1 Chitinophagaceae bacterium | reverse complement strand
ATAGATTTTTATTTAAATTTTACTGGAATTAATGCAAATAGTTTAAGTTTTGATTGGGCTGTATTAAATAATTCTACTGGAAACAGAAATGGCTCTTTTAAAATTTATGCATCTGTTGATGGTACTAATTTCACAGAAATCATTAGTGCTAGAGTAAATAATTTTACCAATAATAGTCCTACAACAGTTGCAGGAAGTGTAAATAATGTAAGTCTACCAAGTATTTTTAATAATAATGCAAATGCTCGTTTACGTTTTTATTATCATAATGGCACAGGTGGAACATCTGGCAGTAGACCAAGATTAAGTTTGGATAATATTAAAGTAACTGCTGTACCAACAAACCCTTGTACAACACCTTCAGCACAACCTAGCAATTTTATTTCAACTTCTATTTTAAGTAGTGCCATTCAATTTTCTTATACACATGTAAGTCCAATTCCTAATAACTATTTGGTTGTAATGAGTAATAATAGTTCATTAAGTTCAATGCCTGTAAACGGAATTATTTATAATTTAAACGACAATTTAGGTGATGGAAATGTAGTAGATATCACAAACAATAATACCATTTCAGTAAGTGGATTAACAACTTCAACAACATATTATTTCTTCATTTTTTCTATGAATAATAGTTGTACAGGTGGACCACTTTATTTAATTAATAATCCCCTTCAATCGAGTATTACTACTTTATCTGGAAACACAAATTGTATAGCCCCAAGTAGTCAACCAACTCAATTACAACTTTCAAATATTACATTAACAAGCATTACAGGAAATTTTACTGCAGCCTTTGGTACTGATGAATATTTAATAATCAGAACTACAAGTTCAAACTTTACTGGAACAATCAACAATGGTATCTTATATTCTGGTGGTCAAGTTTTAGGAAATGGTTCAGTAGTTACAAGAACTGCTGGAACAAATTTTATAGGCAACAACTTAGCAAGTGGAACAAAATATTTTTTCTTTGTATTTGGACTCAACAGATTAAACTGTAATAATGGCCCAGTTTACTTAACAAATAATCCTTTAAAAGATAGTGCTACAACAGTTTCTCTTCCTGTTTGTTCAACTCCATTACAACAACCAACCAATTTAACTTTATCGGCTGAAAAAAATACAATAAATGGATATTTTGCAGCTTCAACATCTGCAGATGGATATTTAGTTGTTCGAGCTTCAACATCAACTCTATCAACAAACCCAACAGATGGGGTAACTTATATAAATGGAAATTCTATTGGCAATGGAACAGTAATTTATTCTGGTAATGCAACTTCATTTATTGACATTAATCTCTCATCTGCAACAGCATATTACTATTTTATTTTTGCAAGAAATGGAAATTGTACCGGTGGCATAAAATATTTAACCAATACTCCTTTAACAGGAAATAGCACTACAACTGCAGTTGCAGCATTCAATTTTTATTTTGGCAATTTACATGCACATTCTTCCTATTCAGATGGAAATCAAGATAATCTAAGTTTAACTCCAGCTGATGATTATGCTTATGCAAAAAATTCATTATGCTTAGATTTTTTAGGTATTTCAGAACATAATCATGCCACTGCAAATATGACTTTAACTAAATGGCCACTTGGATTAAGTCAAGCAACTGCAGCTACAACAAGTAATTTTCTTGCTTTATATGGCATGGAGTGGGGTGTTATTAGCAATGGTGGTCATGTATTAATTTATGGCACCAATCAACTTATAGGCTGGGAAACCAATAACTATAATACTTATGTTCCAAAAAGTAATTATTTAGGTACTCCAGAAACTAATGGTACATTAGGTTTGTTTAGAACAGTAAATAATTTTGGAGGAAATACTTTTGCAAGTTTAGCTCATCCTTCATCCTCAGATTTCGAAAATCTGTCAAATATTGCATATAATTCAAGTGCAGATAGTTCAATTGTTGCATGTGCAGTTGCAAGTGGACCTTCAACTTCATCAAATACAAATTATCTAGACCCTCCCTTCTCCTTTGGTTATATAGATTATTATCAAAGAATGTTATCAAAAGGTTATCATTTAGCTCCAAGCATCGATCACGATAATCACAATACAACATTTGGTAGAACATCCTATAGCAGGCTTGCTGTAGTTGCACCTACAATTGCTTATTCTGACTTTTATAATTCAATGAAGAATAGAAATTTTTATGCAACAGAAGATTGTGATACTAGAATTCAGTTTACTATCAACAATAGTATAATGGGTTCAATAATAAATGGAAATCAAGCCCCATCAATTAGTATATATGCAATTGATCCAACAAACATATCAATTCCAACAATTAAATTAATGTATGGTGTTCCAGGAAGTAATATTCTTGCATTTGAAATAACTTCAGTTAATGGAAATATATTGAACTATACCGATTTTAATTTAGCAAATAGTACCACAGCATATTATTATGCAGATATTACTATAGCAGGCAATAGAAGTATTAGTGCACCAATTTGGTATACAAAAAATGCAATTGTTCCATTACAATTTATTTCGTTTAATGCAATTGTTGAAAACGATAAAACAGTTTTACTAAATTTTCAAACTGCAAATGAAATAAATACTGAAAAATTTATTATTGAAAAATCTTTAGATGGTGTTCATTTTTCATCAATAGATTCACTTTATTCAAATCAAAACATCACATTAAATAATTATTCAACTAAAGATTATAATCCTTATTCTGGAATTAATTATTATAGAATAAAACAAATAGATAAAGATGGTAGATTCAGCTATTCAAAAATCATTAGTATTAACATAAAAGATATATCGATTAATGCTTTTAATATTTATCCAAACCCAGTAAATGCTGAATTAAAATTAAACATTCACTCTAAAAAAGATGAGAAAGTTACCCTATTGATTCATGATATTTTTGGAAGAATTCTTTTGCAAGAAGTTAAAAATTTAACTAAAGGAAATCAAATTTTAAGTTTAAATACAGACCGACTAAAATTTGGAAATTACTTTATTTCCTTACAATGGCAAGAAAATGCAGTTAAACACAAATTTTTAAAGTTATTTTAGTGACAAGTTAAAATAAATAAACTTTTATTCAAAACTCTTTGTTATGATACATTTTAACAGATATTTGAATAAATTTTAAATGATTTTAGAATTCAAAATCAAGGTGTTAACTACTACTTGAATATTTGCTTTACTAAAAAAACGTTGATTTTAACTAAACTAAATTATATTCGTTGAATTCTTACTATTTATTAGTTTAAGTTGAAGTACAAAAAGAGGAGAAAAAATAGATTTTAAATCAAGTTTTATTTATGATATTAGGAAAACTAACTGACAAACTGAATGACTTTACTATAGCAGATGATCTTAAGAAAGCAGGTGTGTATCCTTACTTTAGACCAATTGAAGAAAATCATGATACAGAAGTAGTTATTGAAGGCAAGAGAAGACTAATGTTTGGCTCTAATAGCTACATGGGTTTAACCAATCACCCCAAAGTTAAAGAAGCTGCAAAAGCAGCTATTGATAAATATGGCAGTAGTTGTTCTGGTTCTAGATTTTTAAATGGTACTTCAACATTACACATTGAATTAGAAGAAAGATTAGCTGATTTTGTTGGTAAAGAATCTGCACTAATTTTCACAACTGGTTTTCAAACAAACTTAGGAACTGTTTCTGCTTTAACAGGCAGAAATGGTGTAATTATATTAGATGAATTTGATCATGCTTCAATTATTGAAGGCAGCAGACTTTCTTTTTCAAAAGTGCTGAAGTTTGCTCATAATGACATGAAAGATCTTGAAACTAAATTAAAATCTATTCAAAGCAGCGATGTCATTAAAATGATTGTTGTAGATGGAGTATTTAGTATGGAAGGAGATATTTGTAACTTACCAGAAATTGTAAGGTTAGCCAATGAATATGGCATTTTGGTTATGGTAGATGATGCACATGCTTTAGGTGTTATTGGTAATATGGGCAAAGGCACTGCAGATCATTTTGGATTAACTAATCATGTGGATATGATTATGAGTACTTTCAGTAAATCTTTAGCTTCAATTGGAGGATTTATTGCTTCAACTTCATCAATCATCAATTATCTAAAACATCATTCTCGTCCAATGATTTTTAGTGCAAGCATTCCACCATCAGCAGCAGCAGCAGCTATCGCAGCATTAGAAATTATTCAAGCAGAACCAGAAAGAATGGAAGCTTTATGGACAAATACAAACTATATTAAAAGAGCTTTGCTTGATTTAGGCTTTGAATTAGGTAATACAGAAACTCCAATTCTACCCATTTATATTCGTGATAATGCTATCACTTTTCAATTTACACAAAGATTATTCGAAGAAGGAATTTTTGTTAATCCAGTAGTTTCTCCAGCAGTAAGAAGCGATTCTTCTTTAATCAGAATGTCTATAATGGCTACACATACAAAAAGCCAATTAGATGAAGCAATTGATAAAATTGAGATAATAGCCAAAGAGTTAAACTTACTTAACTTAGTTTATCAATCTTAATTCTTACTTCTTTAGAAATTCTAAATTTTTATAATATTTATGGATATTGTAGTAAAAGAAGTTATCGACTCTAAAGGTTTAAATGCTTTCATCAATTTTCCATACCAACTTTATAAAAATCACCCTTATTTTATTCCTCCCTTAAAGTTCGATGAAAAATTAACTTTAAGTAAAGCTAAAAATCCTGCTTTTGAATATTGTGAAGCAAAATATTGGCTAGCATATAAAGGAGAAAAAGTTGTAGGAAGAATTGCAGCAATTTTAAATAAATCTTACATTGAAAAATGGGGAAATAAATTTTTAAGATTTGGATGGATTGATTTTGAAGAAGATATAAATATTACAAAAGCTTTATTAGAAAAAGTTGAAAATTGGGCTAAAGAGCTTGATATGATTGCTGTTCATGGTCCAATGGGTTTTACAGATTTAGATCATGAAGGTATGTTGATAGAAGGTTTTGACCAGCTAGGTACTTTAGCAACAATATACAATTATCCCTATTACCCAAAATTTTTGGAAGAATTAGGTTACACAAAAGATGCAGATTGGGTAGAATATAAAATTACTTTGCCTAAAGAAGTTCCAGAAAAATTAGAAAAACTTGCTTCAATTGTTGAAAGAAGAAATCGAGTTCGTGTTGCTAAATTTAAAAAAGCAAAAGACATAAAAAAGCATGCAAAAGAGATTTTTAATCTTATCAATACTACCTATGCTGATTTGTTTGGATTTGTTCATTTAACCGATAAACAAATTACAACTTATACCAATCAATATTTTTCTTTCATTAAACCAGAATTTGTTCCACTAGTTTTTAATGAAGAAGGTAAACTAATTGCATTTGCTGTAAGTATGCCATCACTTTCAAAAGCATTACAGAAAGCCAAGGGAAGTCTATTTCCATTTGGCTTTGCACACATCTTAAATGCAATGAATAAGAACACTTTGGGAGATTTGTATTTAGTTGGTGTAGATAGAGCCTACCAGGGCAAAGGAATCAACGCTATTTTAATGCATGAACTAACAAAAACATTCTTGAAGAATAAAATAGAATTTGCAGAATCTAACCCAGAATTAGAACTAAATAAAAGTGTACAATCTATATGGCAGTATTATGATGCTACACAACATAAAAGAAGAAGATGTTTTATTAAACACATCAATTCTTAAGCAATCTATTTCATGCAGAAAAAAATATTAATAACAGGTGCCAGTGGTTTTATTGGTA
>JAYVBS010000256.1:0-5763 GCA_043750315.1 Chitinophagaceae bacterium | reverse complement strand
GCAACAAATGTTGCACCTCATGTTTTTAGTCAATGTAATGACAGTCCTGCAAAATTACTTTCAGCCTCAGGAGGCACTGTAACAAGCAATTACATCTGGACCCCAATAACTGGTTTATACAATGATCAATGGGGATTTTTTGCATATACTGCAGGTGATAATAGAGCTACAGTTTATGCTAAACCTTTAGTAACTACAAAATATACAGCTACATCAACAGATCAGTTTTCAGGATGTTTTACATTAGATACTGCATTAATAATTGTAAATTGTTCTTTACCAGTTTCTATTACTAATTTTTCTGGAACAAAAGGAAATGGAATAAATACTTTGAATTGGACTACATCAACTGAACAAAATAGTACAGGTTTTGAAGTTGAAAAAAGCATTGATGGAAATATTTTTAGTAAAATTGGATTTGTATCTTCAAAAGGAGATAATGGCTATAGTAACTCTATTCTGAACTACAATTTTGTTGACGATAAGATAAATTCAAGCTCTAATTACTATAGATTAAAACAAATAGACCGTGATGGTAAATTCAAAATGAGCAATGTGATTTTATTAAAGACCAACAGAATAAATACAACTAAATTAACTTCTCTATACCCTAATCCTGCAAATGAAGAAATTACCATTTCAATAGATGCAGTAAGTGCAGAAAAAATTACTTTGGTTGTAACAGATATCTATGGTAAACAATTAATGACCAATAAAATTTCTGTTGAAGCAGGTACAAATATTTCAACACTTAAAGTAAATCATTTGTCGGCTGGTACTTACTTAGTTAAAATGATAATTGAAAATCAAACTGAAAACGCAGTACTAAAATTTGTAAAAACTAAATAGTTAGATTAAGCATAAAACAAAAAAGGCAATTCGTAAGAATTGCCTTTTTTAATACATGGAATATTTTAATAATTCAAACTTCTATTATTACCAACACCAGGTTCAATAGTTCCTTTGCCCATTGTTGCTTCAATATCTAATTGTTTAATAAGAAGTTTTATATCAGAAACACTACTACAACCTTCACATGAAGCCTTGTATGTACTACTATTGTACGAAACTTCAGCCAAGCCAGATGCTTTATCTATTTTATCTCCAGAAAAAGTAAAGAATTTAGGAGACTGTGCATTATTAATAAACTTAATGTTGCTTCCTGGTCTACCAAAATTCATTCTTACACCATCGGCTTCAATAATATCAATCATTCCAGCAACTTGTGGTGTTATTTTAATAAGATTTTCAGCAACTCCTTTTTTATTTACTAAAACTCCTTTTTCATTTATTTCAAAATTTCCTGCAGAAGCTACTTTGTTTAAAGCAATAGTATTATCTACATAAAATTTTAATTTCTTTATGTCAAGTCCATTATCTCTTAATTTAAAAAAAAGATCTCGAGTAAAAGGAACCAAAGTGCCCAAATCAGTTTCGGCTTTTGGCATTTGCATTTTTGCTGGTTCAACAGTTGTGGGTTGAGTTTTTTTCTTTGATACACAAGATAAAACTGTAACACTCATTGCAATTAATAAAAAGCTTGACAGTTTTTTATTCATGATAAAAAGTTTGATGCAATTTAACTAAAAATGGTTCAAAAAAATAAGACTGAAAAACTTTGAAAACTTTTAACAGATTTGCACAATGGCTAATAAGGCATTAAAATTTAGTCAATAAAGGGATTAAATTTCTTTTCATGCCCAACAGTTGTTGGCCTTCCATGCCCAGAATAAACAGTAGTTTCTTCTGGTAAAACAAATATTTTTTCTTTTATATTTCTTATTAAATCTTCATGGCTGCACATGGGAAAGTCAGTTCTACCAATGCTTTCATAAAACAATACATCACCTCCAACTAAAAAATTTTGAGATTTTGAATAAAAACAAACATGACCAGGACTATGACCAGGTGCTGCAATAACTTCTAATTCATCATCATCTAAACTAATAACATCTCCTTCACTGATATATTCAACTTCGCCTTCATAATTGTCAAAAGGTAGACTCCATTTTTCTCCAGCCATTGCAGCATAACGTAACATGGGTTCTTCATCTTTATGAATAATGGGTTTTAAACCATACGTTTCATTTACCCATTTATTGCCAAAAACATGGTCTAAATGACAATGAGTATTCAACAACATTTTTAAATTGAGTTCATGTTCTTCAAGAAATCTTTTCAAAGTATTTTTTTCTGCAATAGAATAACAACCTGGATCTATTAGAATAGCATTGTTGTTTTCATTGTAGAGTAGATAGGTGTTCTCTTCAATTGGACTAAAAGTAAATTGTTTGATTGTAAACATGTAATTATTGATTATTTCAGAATTAAGATTTAAGATTTACGTTTTTTGGTCGACTGTTGACGGTCAACTGTCAGCTTATTTTATTTCGATTTCATCAATAAAAATAAAAGCATCATCTCCTTTGCCAGCATGCCATTCAGGTAATTTTCCATAATTGTAAGCTTTTACTTTTATATATCTTCCACCTGTATTTTCTTTTTGAATTTGAATTTTTATTTTTTGAGTTTGATTATTATAATCACTTGCTGATATTTTGTTTTCAACAGTTTCAACCAAAGTAAAATTGATATTATCAGTTGAAATATAAAACTCAACTTTTTTTGGAAACAAAATCCAGCTCCGAGTGTCTTGTAAAAAGTTGGCAGAGATTTCTGAAACTTGTTTCACTTCTTTTATGTCAATTATTGCTTCAAAATCTTGTGCTTGAAAACCTTGCCAACCACCTTTTCTCCAATCCAAATCTCCATATTGTCCATCAATAATACCATCATCACCATCTGCTGTGTATTGCTTATTGTACTTGCAATTGAGTTGAATTGAATAGTTGTGAGGACGTTTGTAGAAATGGGCTGTGGAAGTGTTTGATGAACTAATACCATTTTTTATAAATGCTTTTACTTCTGCATTATTTTTTATGAAAAATGGTTTAGAATATTCTTTAAATACATCATTGTTTAATGAGTAAAATATTTTTGTGTTAATATCATTCGTTTTTTGAATATCAGTAATTTCAATTCTTATTGAATCTATGAAAGGTTTAATAACTTTTGTTTGAATAATTGGAGCTGTTAAAAAATCTTTTGTTGTATAATGTAATTCTTTTGAATTTTTTTGATCATTAAAAAATATTATTTGATTTAATTTAGTTTTGGTTTGATTTTTTAAAATATCTATTGACTTGCCATTTTCAAGATGAATGAATGTTTTATTAAACAATGGCAAACCACTTGTAATAGTTTTTGCACCAGGGCAGGTTTGATAAAATCCCAAGGCACTCATAACATACCAAGCACTCATTTGGCCACAATCTTCGTTACCAATTAATCCATCAGGTTTATTAGTATAAAAGTTATCATAAACATATTTCAGGTACTTAATTCTATTTTCATTATTTAGTAAATAAATATAATTATGGCTTGGTTCGTTGCCATGTGCATATTGACCAATCAATCCTGTAATATCAGCTTGTGTTCTTCCAGTAGTTTGAGTATTAGCTTTAAATAATTTTTGTAATAAGGAATTATTTATTAAAGGGCTTTGTGGATGATAAAAACTATACTGCCAAGCATTGGCTTCTGTATAATTATTATTTACTTCATAGGGATTAAAATTTTGCAACCAATTTCCATTTTTTCGTGGTTGCATAAATCCATTTTCTGGGTTTTGCAATTCTTGCCAAGCATTGCTATATTTTCTAAAATATTCTTCATCAATACTTTTGCCAAGTTCTAAAGCAATCTCACTCACACACCACATGTCATAAGCATATTCTAAAGTTTTGCTTACACTTTCACTTTCATCTTCTACACTTAAAAATCCTTTTTCTCTAAATTTATCCAAACCAAAACGATTACTTATTGCTTCTGCTTTTACTGCAGGCCAAAGTTCTTGTAGTTCTTGTTTGCTTATTACTTGTTTTCTGTATGCATCTAATATCACACTCACACTATGAAAGCCAATCATACAATCAGTTTCATTATTCCACAATTCCCACATGGGCAGTCTTCCACTTTGTTCAAATTGTTTTAAAAAAGTAATGATAAAATCATGACTTCTTTTTTTATCAATAATATTTAATAATGGATGTAAAGCTCTGTGTGTATCCCACAAACTAAAAACTGTATAATAATTAAAGCCTTCTGTTTTGTGTATTTTTCCATCTCTGCCTTTGTATCTTCCATCAACATCGTTCATAATACTTGGATGAATCATACAATGATAAAGAGCTGTATAAAACACAACTAAATTCTCCCTCTCCTTTGGAGAGAGTTGGGGTGAGGCAACTTCAATCTTCTTCAATTCTTTTTCCCAAGATTGTTGGGCTTGAAGTTTTATTTTTTCGAAAAACCAATTATCGTTTTCCTTACTTAAATTATTCAAAGCAGCTTCTTCATCAACTGTTGAAATGCCTGTTTTTACTAGTATTTGCTGACCTTTTAATACTTTATATTCAAGAATTAATTTAGTATCATTATTTCCTTCTTTAACTATATATTCATTTAATGCATTTTGATTAATTTCAAAACCATAATACAATTCTTGTCTTGTTGCCCAAGCTTTACTTATTCTAATTCCTGAATAAGTTTTTGGTTTTGACTTTTGAATTTTTCCTTCAAGAAGTTCATCTCTGTGTTTTAAATTTAAAATAATATATCCATAACCATCTTCAGTAAAAGTGTATCGTTGAAAACCAGTTCTTGTTGTAGCAGTTAATTCAACTTTAATAGGCATATCTTTTAACACTACACTATAATATCCAGCACTTGCCTTTTCATTTTTATGAGAAAACTTAGCTTGTAAAAATTTAGTTTTTAATTCATTTAGTTTTTCAGTTTTTGAAAAATAGGGCATAAAAGAAATATCTCCATAATCACTAATACCTGTACCACTTAAATGAGTATGTGAAAATCCATAGATAATAGAATCGCTGTAATGATATCCACTACAACCTTCCCAACTGCCATCAATTCTAGTATCAGGACTTAATTGCACCATTGCAAATGGTGTAGTTGCACCAGGAAAAGTATGTCCAGCACCACCAGTTCCAATAAATGGATTTACATATTTGGTAAGTTGAGCATTTAATGAACTACTTACAATTAAAAAGAGCAAAAATAGTTTCTTCATCAAAGGAATGTTCATTTACGATTTTTGTTTATTTATCAAACTTCTAACATATTCTTAAATAATTCTTTAAACTAATACAGTATTTTTAATTCTTACATCAATATTATCCATATTGCAATGTTATAGGCTTTATCTTTACCTTATTAAAGTAGAAAGGATTATGCAAAAGAACAGAATTGTATCTCTATTTTTTTTAGCTGCTTTTTTCTCACCAATAATATTAGTGAGTCAGGTTAATGCAGTAGAGTTTGGTAAAAACAGAATCCAATACAAAAAATTCAATTGGAAGTTTTACGAAAGTCAGAATTTTGATGTTTATGTAACTCAAGGGGGAACTGAGTTAGGCAGCTTTGTATCTCAAATGGCAGAAACAGAACTCATGGGAATTGAAACGTTTATGGAATCTACATTACGAGGAAAAGCAACTGTTTTTGTTTATAATAGTTACGATGAATACCGACAATCTAACATTGGTTTAGGTGCAGCTGCACAAAATTCAAATGGTGTTACTATTTTACCCAACAATAAAATGTTAGTGTATTTCGATGGCAATCATACTCACTTAAAAATGATGATTCGAAAAGGTATTGCACAAATTATTTTAAATAATT
>JAYVBS010000255.1:0-2478 GCA_043750315.1 Chitinophagaceae bacterium | reverse complement strand
CGCTTTATTTTGTGTATCACCAAAACTAGAAGGAGTATGCAATGCAGCTTGCACCACATTTTGATTTTTACCAACATGTTCCATGATATCTATTTCTCCGCAAGCTGGCCAAGCGTTAGCTGCATAATTTTGACCTAACATCCAAATTGCTGGCCAAGTACCAACTCCTGCAGGGAGTTTTGCTCTAGCTTCTACTCGACCATATTTAAAAGAAAATTTGTTTTGTGAAAGCAATCTTGCAGATGTGTAAGCACTACCACTATAGGTTTCTTTTTTTGCAATAATTTTTAATGTACCATTCGAAACAACTACATTATCAGAACGATTTGTATAATATTGTAATTCATTATTTCCCCAACCCCCAGAGCCTGTACCAATATCATAACCCCACTTAGCTGGGTCTGGAGCACCAGGAGTATCAAACTCATCAGAAAAAACTAATGATGACCCAACCGATACTGAAATTTGAAGAGCTTTTGAAGCAGTTAAATTACTAGAACTTTTAGCTACAACATTTACAGTATAATTTCCAGTTGATGGATATTTATAAGTTACAACACCACTTGGTACAGTTTGAAAAACACCATTGCCAAAATCAAAATCGTAAGTGACTGCATTTGTTGCAGAAGCAGTAAAAGTTACATTACCACTATTATCTGTGCTAACATTTGCCAATAAAGTTAAATTTGTTGGTGCAACATTTGGTGGAGTTGTACTAGTATCACCTTTTGAGCATGAAGCTAAAATTGCTAAGAAACTAATTAATATTAAATTCATTATCTTCATTTATTAAGGTTTTACTTTAAGCTTTTGATACCAAGAATTACTATCTGCTCCAATGTTTCTTAATAACATTGTTGTATTAGTGAGAGATAATATTTCATATGAAACTCCACCAGTTCCAAAATTGATGATACCATTTCCTGGAACTTTAAATTGAATTTGTGTAGAGTTTGCACTTGTATAACCAGACGTGGCTGCACTAAATATTAATACTTTTGTGCCTCCTGTATTTATTGCATAACATCCATCGCCTCCTGCAAACCCATAAAAACTTGTTGCAGCACCAATAGAAAATGAAGTGCCTTTATTATTTACATTAATAGATATTTTGTTAGTCACATCTTTTGAAAAAGTAATTTCATCATCATAAGCACAAGCTTCTCTAGAATTAGGAGTAGCAGCATACCACCAGGCACCAGGGTCAGAACTTAAACGAGCAGGATCATCAACTCCAAAATGCCCAAAAGCATCTTTGTCTGTAACCCAAATTTTTGAAGACCCATTGGTAATGTTTTGGATCATTGTTGCAGGAATTTCGAATGCAACAAATACTTTTATTTTTTTACTCATAGTAGACATTTCTCCACCTGTACCAATTGCATTTACCACAATTGTATATTCATTAGTACCCGGATTTGTAAACTTATAATTAATACTACCTGAAGGAACTATTTGTTTTGTTCCATCTCCAAAATCTATATTGTAGGTTAGTGAATTTGAAGCTGCTGCTGTTATAACAACATAACCTGTACCATCACCATCAGGATTTGAGGCATTTACACCAGCAATAACAGTATTTAGCGTTAAACCTGTAGGGGCTTTTATATCACCAAAAGAAAATTTTTCTTTTGTACAACTACTGAAGCCTATAATAAAAGCTAACAATAAAGTGAAAATATTTTTATTTTTTATCATGATCTATGATTTTATATTTTTAGTTAATTCTGATGTCATCAAAATGGAAAGTAAAGTTTGGAGAACCATCTCCCATTGTACCTAAATCAAAAATTAAAACAACTTTTTGATAAGTATTTGCCATGTTTCTTCCACTCATATCAAAAGTCAATTCCTCCCAGCCATTTGCAACAGTAGTTAACACTTCTTTTTCAAAATTTAGTGCACCATTTGTTTGGTTTTCTATTTTCAATAAAACTTTTGCTCCAACTCTTGGTGAGTAAACTTTCATTTTCATAATGTTAGATGTAAAATTTATAGGTGCATCTAAACCAATCCAACTTCCACCCCAAGGCTGACCAGCACTTTTAACCATTTTACCCACTTTAGTACTTGTATTAATTCCTGTTGCTGAAGGATTGTTTACAATGGTAACATTACCACCATCAAAATTGGTAAAGGTGTAATTTAAAGTTGTAGATTGAAAATCTAAAGGCAATCCTAATCCTGCTTGATTTGTAGCTAATAATATCACATCATCCCAATAAAAAATTTTACCATTTCCTGCAGTACCAAAATCGAAGAAAATGGAAGCCATGTTATAAGTGTAAGAATAATTGATTGCTGCAGTACCTGAAGCTTGATTTGCAAAGTCGAAAACTAAAGTTTCCCATGCATTTGCAACAGATGTTGTTTTTTCGGTTTCAACAGATTTTGTTGGATCATTTTTATCCTCAACTTTTAATCTAACTTTTAAACCAGATGCAGGAGCATATACTCTTACAGTCATTTGTGTTTTCG
>JAYVBS010000254.1:0-5796 GCA_043750315.1 Chitinophagaceae bacterium | reverse complement strand
ATATTCACAATTTTGGTGTGACTTATGTGTACAAAGATTTTTCAACTACTATTCAAACAAGATTTAATGGTAATGTTTATACTGATGCAATAAACACAGAATCTGCAGATATTACAGGCAGAACAGGTAAAATTGATGCTTATCAAGTTTATGATATGGCACTAGATTATAAATTTTCAAAGCAGTATAACCTTAAAGCTGGTATTAATAATTTCACCAATACTAAATATGCTACAAGAAGATCTGGGGGTTATCCAGGGCCTGGACTAATACCAGGTGAAGGCAGAACTTTTTATATAAGTGCAGGTATTAAAATTTAATTTTCCAATTAAAACATCATTCCAACTAATTCCTCAAATCGAGAATAAAAACTTGTAGTTTTGAACGACTACAAGATTTTTTTCAATGGATGACACTTTAACGAAACTCAATAATTATACCGATACTATAGAAATCTTTGGTGCTCGTGAACACAACTTAAAAAACATCGATTTATCTATTCCAAAAAATAAATTAGTAGTTTTTACTGGAGTAAGTGGTAGTGGAAAAAGTTCTTTAGCTTTCGATACCATTTATAATGAAGGTCAAAGACGTTACATGGAAAGCTTTAGTGCCTATGCTCGTCAGTTTTTAGGTGATATGGAACGACCAGATGTAGATAAAATCACTGGCCTCTCCCCTGTTATTTCTATTGAACAAAAAACTACCAACAAAAATCCACGAAGTACAGTAGGGACAGTTACTGAAGTGTACGATTTTTTACGATTACTTTTTGCACGTATTGGTGAAGCTTATAGCTACAATACGGGTAAGAAAATGGTGAAGTTTAGTGAAGAAGAAATTGTTGAAAATATTTTTGAAAAATTCTCAAATCAAAAAATTTCATTATTGGCTCCAATAGTTCGTGGAAGAAAAGGTCATTACAGAGAATTGTTTGAAGAAACCAGAAAAAAAGGTTTTTTAAAAGTTAGAATTGATGGAGAAATTACAGACCTTACTCCTAAACTTCAAGTTGATAGATATAAAATTCATGATATAGAAATTGTGGTTGATAGATTAGCTGTGACTAAAGATATGAAAGTTCGTCTCAGTCAAAGCATTCAGCAATGTTTAAAAATTGGTAAAGGATTGATGTTCGTAGCCCCCCAACCCCTCGAAGGGGGGCATAAAAAAACATCCTCAGAAAAATCAAGTTCGCCAAAATCTTTAAGTTCCAATCCCCCTCTTTTGGAGGGGTTAGGGGAGGCTTCATATTCTCGTGCTTTAATGTGTTTAGATACTGGCATCAGTTACGAAGAACCATCACCCAATGCATTTTCATTCAACTCACCTTATGGTGCATGCCACACCTGTAAAGGATTAGGCAATGTATACACCATAGATATGAGTACTATAATTATTGATGAAAATTTATCAGTTAATGAAGGTGGCATTATTCCTTTAGGTGAAGAAAGAGAAGCCAGTGTTTTTCAACAAGTAAAATTATTTGCCAAAAAACATAAAATAAATCTTTCTTCCTCAATCAACCAATTATCAAAAGAACAAAAAGATTTATTACTATTTGGAGATAAAAATATTACTTATACACTTGAATTAGATTTAAGCGATGACAACATTCCCTCTGTTTATACAGGAAGCTATGAAGGCATCATTCCTATGCTTAAAAGATGGTTCACTTCTTCTCAAAGTAATGATGGCTTAAAAAGTTGGGTAGAAAAATTTATGCAACTCAGCACTTGTACATCATGTAATGGAAGTAGATTAAAAACAGAAAGTTTATGGTTTAAAGTTGCTGAAAAAAATATTGCAGAATTGAGTGAATTGAACTTAGACCAATTGATGGAATGGTTTAAAGATGTTGAAGAAAAATTGAGCAACAAACAAAATATTATTTCAAAAGATGTTTTAAAAGAAATAAGGGAAAGAATTCAGTTTCTACTAGATGTTGGTCTTTCTTATTTATCACTCAGTAGACCCAGCAAATCATTAAGTGGAGGCGAAAGTCAACGTATTCGTTTAGCTACACAAATTGGAAGTCAACTTCAGGGTATCACTTACATTTTAGATGAGCCATCGATTGGTTTACATCAAAGAGATAATCATCGCCTCATTACTGCTTTACAAAACTTAAGAGATATAGGCAACAGTATTTTAGTAGTTGAACATGATAAGGATATTATGTTGGCAAGTGATTATTTGGTTGATATTGGACCCAAAGCAGGAAATTTTGGTGGTGCAATAGTTGCTAAAGGCACACCAAAAGAAGTATTAAAAACAAATTCAGAAACTGCTCAATATTTAAATGGTACAAAAAAGTTAGCTGTTCCATTACAACGTAGAGAAGGCAATAAAAAGTTTATAGAATTAAAAGGAGCATCTGGCAATAACTTAAAAAATGTAAGTTTAAGTTTTCCATTGGGTAAATTAATTGTAGTTAGTGGTGTAAGTGGCAGTGGAAAATCAACCTTAATTAACGAAACACTTTATCCGCTTTTAGCAAAACATTGTTACAATAGCAAATATCCTATTCAATCATACAAAACTATTTCTGGTTTAGAACATATTGATAAAGTAATTGAAATAGACCAATCTCCTATTGGTAGAACTCCAAGAAGCAATCCTGCAACTTATTGTGGTTTCTTTACAGAAATTAGAACACTGTTTGCTTCAGTTCCTGAAGCAAAAATTCGTGGCTATAATGCTGGTAGATTTTCTTTCAATGTAAAAACGGGCAGATGTGATGTTTGTGAAGGTGGAGGAATGCGAGTGATTGAAATGAATTTTTTACCAGATGTTCATGTGCATTGTGAAAAATGTAATGGCAAAAGATACAATAGAGAAACTTTAGAAATTAGATACAAAGGAAAATCAATTAGTGATGTTTTAGATATGAGTGTTGATGAAGCTTGTGAATTTTTTAATACCATCCCTTGGTTGTACAGAAAAATAAAAGTGCTACAAGATGTTGGTTTGGGTTATATCACACTAGGACAAAGTGCTGTAACTTTAAGTGGTGGAGAAGCACAAAGAGTAAAACTATCAACAGAATTAGGCAAAAAAGATACTGGAAAAACCTTTTATATTTTGGATGAACCAACTACAGGTTTACACTTCCAAGATATTAGATTATTGATGGATGTTTTAAATAAATTAGTAGATAGAGGCAATACTGTTTTAATTATTGAACATAATTTAGATGTAATTAAAATGGCAGATCATATTATTGATTTAGGCCCAGAAGGTGGACATGCAGGAGGTAAAATTTTATTTGAAGGAACGCCAGAAAAATTGATCACTAAAAAAGAAAACCATACTGCATTTTTTTTAAAAATTGAAATGAATTAAACTACTCATTATCTGTATATTAAAAATATTAACTTCTTATTAATTAAAATAAAAAAGCAAACCAAACGATCTGCTTTTTTAAAATTTTATTGAACTAGTTATCGAATTACTAAAACCCAACCTGTCATTTTTGGTTGTCTAAATCCAGGATCAATTACATAATAATAAGTTCCAACGGGTACAGGAGTTCCTCCTCTAGTTCCATCCCAACGTGTAGCTTGACCAGTTAAAGATTTCACTAAAGTTCCATATCTATCAAAAATATTCAAAGTTGTTCCAGGGTAATCTGCAAGGTTTTTAATACCCCAATAATCATTTACACCATCTCCATTTGGAGAGAAAGCATTAGGAATTACAATAGTACCTAAAACTTTTACAAAAACAGATCGTTGAGCAGTACAACTTCCTTTTCAAGTGGCGTTTAAAACATAAAGCTTAGTTTGAGTTTTTTCCCAACGATACTTAAGAATTTTACTATTTATAAGGGGATAAAAGTAAGGTTATTTAACAAAACTTTAGGTAGAAATTTAAAATAAAAAAAAGTGACTTTTTGTAAAGCTTTTTATTAAAATGTAACTAGCTAAAATGCAGAATAATAGCCAAATAGTTATGAAACATTGACAATTAAAACTGGGATTTTAAGTAAGTGTCTTACAGCATCAATTGTTTCTCCAAATAGATAATCTTTTAAACCTGAGTGTCTATGTGCACCCATAATTAAAAGTTCAGCTTCACTTTGTTCAACAATTCTAACAATTTCTTTTATTCTATTTCTATACCCTAAATAAATTTCAACATCATAACCCAAAATTGCAAGTTGTTGCTGATAGCTTTTTAATCTTTCAGAATCTATCCTAGTTTCAACATCATCAGAATCACTACCCAAATATTTTGCAGATACACTTTCAACTATGTGTAAAAGAATATAATTTGCATTTTTTCCACCCTGACTTAATGCATTTGCAATTAATTTTTCATCTTTCGAAGTAAAGTCAAGTGCAACTGCAATTTTAGAAATTGGTTTTAATTCAAGATTCGAAAGTGGTGCAGTTTCCTCATGTATTTTTGAAGAAAATTTTTGAATATTCTTTTTTATTATTGGTAAAAAGGTCATCATTAAAAACAACCAAAGAAAAACTATTCCTAAAATAATGATGATAATTTTCCAACTTATATTACCATCTTCTTTAAAAAAATCTACAGAAGCATCAAACACCATTTTAACATTTAAAAAAACAAGTATTGCCGCTACAACCCAAGCTGTTATTTGTGTAAGAGGCTTAATTGTAAACTCACCCATAGTTTTTTTATCACTAACAAAGTGAATTAATGGTATTACTGCAAACCCTAATTGAAGGCTTAAAATAACCTGACTAAAAACCAACAAATTATCGAGCTTTTCGTCTCCAAAAATTACAATTACAATTACAGCAGGGATAATAGCTATCAAACGAGTTATTAATCTTCTTAACCAAGGATTGATTCTAATCTTTAAATATCCTTCCATAACTATTTGTCCTGCCAAAGTACCTGTAACAGTGCTACTTTGACCAGCAGCAATTAATGCAATTGCAAAAAGTAAAGGAGCCAATTTTGTACCTAATAAACCATCCAATAAATGATGAGCATCTTCAATTTTTGCAACTTCAGAATTGCCTGTTGTAAAAAAAACTGAAGCAGCTAAAACTAGTATAGCAGTATTCACAAAAAAAGCTGCATTTAGTGCAATGGTGCTATCAATTAAATTATATTTTAAAGCCTTTCGAATACTTACTGAATCGTTACCAATTTTTCTTGTTTGTACTAATGCACTATGCAAATACAAATTATGTGGCATAACTGTTGCACCTATAATACCAACAGCAATATATAAAGCTTCTTTGCTTAATGAAGTAGGTACAAATCCTTTTACCAACTCAGAAACATTTGGTTTTGCTAAAAATATTTCTATCAGAAAACAACCTCCAATAGTTACAACTAATACTATGATAAATGCTTCTAGTTTTCTGATACCAAATCTTTGTAGCCACAACAACAACAGTGTATCTAAAACTGTTATTCCAACACCTTCTAGTAATGAGATGGAAGGAAATAAAAGATGTAATCCTAAAGCCATTCCTAAAACTTCTGCCAAATCACAAGCTGCAATTGCTATTTCTGCTAGAATGTATAAACAAAAATTAATTACTGGTGGATAGGCTTCTCTGTTTGCTTGAGCTAAATCTCTTCTACGAACAATTCCTAATCGTGCAGATAAACTTTGTAATAACAAAGCCATGAGATTACTCATTAATAAAACCCAAATAAGTTGGTATCCAAACTTGGCTCCTCCTTGTAAATCTGTTGCCCAATTTCCTGGATCCATATAACCCACACTAACTAAATAAGCAGGTCCAAAAAAAGCAAAGAACTTTCTAAAACATTTTTTAGGCAAAGTAGTATCTACGCTTT
>JAYVBS010000253.1:0-2484 GCA_043750315.1 Chitinophagaceae bacterium | reverse complement strand
GATGAGATTACTGAAAAATTGTTTTCATCTTACAAAAAAGAATTGGGATTACAACTAACTTCTTATATAGTTAATACTTCTAACGGAACATCAATTGTAAAATAAAAAATTAACCAAAATTATTTTAAATGAATAGTCTTAAATCTTTAGACATAATTGTTTTCCTTTTCTATTTTATTTTAATTTCATCTTATGGTATTTGGATTTACAAAAGGAAAAAGACAGTAAATGCTAGTACTAAAGATTTTTTTCTTGCAGAAGGTCAACTTACTTGGTGGGCTATAGGTGCTTCATTAATTGCATCAAACATATCAGCAGAGCAGTTTATAGGAATGAGTGGTAATGGATTTAGATTAGGTTTAGCCATTGCTTCTTATGAATGGTTAGCAGCAATATCATTAATTATTGTTGCCGTATTTTTTATGCCCATCTATTTAAAGAATAGAATTTTTACAATGCCACAATTTTTAAAAACCAGATACAATGAAACTGTGGCTTTAATAATGGCAATTTTTTGGTTGTTTTTATATGTAACAGTAAATCTTACTTCAATACTTTATTTAGGAACAATAGCTATTAATAATTTAATTGGTGGAGAATATTTTCATGCAGTAATGATTGGTTTAGCACTGTTTGCTTTTATCATTACAATTGGTGGAATGAAAGTAATTGGATATACAGATGTTATACAAGTTTTGGTTTTAATTATTGGAGGGTTGGTTACTACATACATTGCATTAACATTGGTGAGTGAAAAATTTGGATTAGGAAAAGATGTTTTTGCAGGGTTCAATACGCTACTTAAAGAAGTGCCTGAACATTTTAAAATGATTTTCGATAAACCAATTGTAAGTACTGCACAAAAGCAAATAGATAATTATGTTAGTTTGCCAGGACTAGCCATGTTAGCAGCTGGGCAATGGATTGCTAATTTAAATTATTGGGGCTGTAATCAATATATTACTCAACGAGCATTAGGTGCAGATTTACCTACTGCAAGAACTGGAATTCTTTTCTCAGCTTTATTAAAATTATTAATGCCAGTAATTGTTGTGTTGCCTGGAATTGCAGCATATGTTTTACATAAAAATGGAGAGTTGCAACAACAAATGTTAACCAATGGTGAGTTTAGAGAAGACAATGCCTATGCTGCAATTTTAGGATTTTTACCTACAGGTTTAAAAGGGCTATCCATGGCTGCATTAACAGCTGCAATTGTTGCATCATTAGCAGGAAAGGCAAATAGTATTTCAACGATTTTTACTTTAGATATTTATAAAAAATATTTTAATACAGAAGCATCAGAGAAAAAACAAGTATGGATTGGAAGAGTAACTATTTTAGTTGCAATTCTTTTTGCCATTTTAATTAACTGGAACGATTTATTAGGTATTGGAGGAAAAGGTGGATTTGAATTTATTCAGAAATATACAGGTTATGTTTCACCAGTAATTTTTTCAGTTTTTTTATTAGGATTTTTTTGGAAAAAAGCAACTGCAAGAGGTGCATTAGTTGGTATTATCGCAGGTACAATTTTATCAATTCTATTCGATAAAGTTTTACCATTAAATGGTCAATATGATACTTGGCTTTATACAGCTTTTCCGAATGCTGAAGGCGTTTATTCAATTCCTTTTTTAGTTCAAATGGGTTGGGTATTTTTCTTTACATGTATCATAATTGGAATTGTAAGTTTATTAGATAAAAATATTCAATCCAATACACATACAATGCAAATTGATACTGGAATGTTTAAAGTAGAGCCAAAAAATTTAGCTTTAATAATAATCATTTTAGTATTAGTACTTTGTTTATATATTAAATTTTGGTAAGAAAATATTCAATAAAAAAAGAGTCACTGATTGTTCAATGACTCTTTTTTTTAAAACCTAAAATGAAACTGTCTTTGTTTCTAGTTAATCAAAAGAAGTTTAAATAAGGGTCTCCGAACAACCAGAGACCCTCTCTCCTTAAGACTAAACATGAAACTGTCTTTATTTTTTCTATTGATTATTATTCATCTTTTATTTTGTTTTCTATTCTGAAAGAGTTTAAAATAAGGGTCTCCGAACAACCAGAGACCCCCTCTCTTTAATACTAAACACGAAACTGTCTTTATTAAAAATTATTCAGTGAGTTAAAAAAGAGGGCCGATGTAGAAACAAAGACCCGTGTCTCTTTAAGACTAAACACGAAACAATCTTTAATTCATAGCTTTTATTATTTTAGAGTTGCCAATAATTTTTCCTTCTTCATCAATAACTACTATGGTATAAGTTCCACTAGCAAGGTTGTTAATATTTAAATTAAATACTTGTTTGCTGTTGCTATTGGTTACTTGTGTTTGTTGTTGAACCAGCTTACCATACATGCTATATACTCTAACGGTAACAGAAGACACTTGTAGAGGAACTTTTACATCCACTTTTACAAAATCTCTGCTTGGGTTAGGATAAGCCAATACATTTTCAACTGCATTAGTTA
>JAYVBS010000252.1:0-2497 GCA_043750315.1 Chitinophagaceae bacterium | reverse complement strand
ATGAGGCTTAGCACCACCTTGTTGAGACATTCTTTGCCAAAATGGAATAGCTTCTCTTGGATCATAATTTGCTAATGCAGCAAATATTAACCCGAATTTATCTGCTTCCAATTCATTATTTCTACTAAATGGTAATAAATAGCCGACATTACTTCCTATGCCATAAGCAGTCATAAATAAGCCTTGTGTTTCTTGAGGTTTATTTTGAATTGCTGCTGATAAAGCTATACCACCCAATTGTTGAACCAAACCTTGACTCATTCTTTCACTACCATGTTTTGCCAAAGCATGGGCAATTTCATGTCCCATAACTATTGCTAATCCATTTTCATTTTGTGTTACTGGCAATAAACCAGTGTAAACAACAATTTTACCACCTGGCATACACCAAGCATTTATGTTTTTATCTTCAACTAAATTAATTTCCCAATTATAACCTGCAAGTTCGTTGCTTAATTTTTTTTGTTGATAGTAATTTTGAACAGCTTTAATTAAATTTTTACCAACTCTTTGAACCATCATTGCATTATTATTTGCATTTGCTTGAACAACTTTATTGGTATTTAAAAATTGGGAATATTGTGCTAGAGCCATTGCTTGAACTTCACTTTCAGGGACTAAACTTAGTTGGTTGCGACCAGTAATGGAATTCCTTTGACAAGAAATAATGCTAGTTACTAGAACCAATAATAGAAATATTTTTTTCATATAAAATTTGTTTAAGTAACGTTTTTAATAAACCCATCAAAACTATTAAAGCCAATTATTTTTTTTGATATAAACCCTTCTGCAAATTTTACACCAATTTGTTTACCCAATAGCATGGCTTTTGATTTTATAGATTCTAAAAATAATGGCGATGAAATATAAGTTTGTGGTTCTGTTGAATTTTCATCAAAAAACTGTGTAGAATAACATAAAATTGATTCTAATTTTTTATCATGAAATTCAGAAATGTCTATAACAAAATCAGTTTTTAAATACCGATCTTGAATATAATGAAAAACATAAGTGGGCCTATGAGCTTTTTGTAGAATACCTGTATCATCTTTGGTTTCAATCTTTCTTAAACCACTTAAAAAAGCAGCATCAGCAACTAAAGCAGCACTTCTTCCATGATCTGGATGCCTGTCTTCAGGTGCATTACACAAAATAATTTCGGGCTGATACTTTCTAATGGCTTGAATAATTATTTTTTGATGAGCCTCATCATTTTTAAAAAACCCATCAGCCATTTTTAAATTCTTTCTTACATGTACTCCTAAAACTTTAGCAGCATTTTCTGCTTCAATTTTTCTAGTATCTGCAGTACCCCTTGTACCTAATTCCCCTTGAGTTAAATCAATTATGCCTACTTTTTTACCTTGTGCAAGTGATACTAATAAAGTACCTGCACAACCTAGTTCTACATCATCTGGATGAACCCCAAAAGCTAATATGTCTAATTTCATAATTGTAGTGCAAAAGTAATCATGTATGAGCAATAAAAAAGTCTTATCAAAATTTGATAAGACTTAGTATAAGTTTCTAATAAAGAATTAATCTTTTTTAGCGTAACGTTTTTTGAATTTGTCAATACGTCCTGCAGTGTCAACCATAATATTTTTACCTGTATAAAATGGGTGAGATGTGTTTGAAATCTCTAATTTAATTAAAGGGTATTCGTTTCCGTCTTCCCATTTAATTTTTTCTTTTGAATATGCTGTAGATTTACTTAAAAATGAGGTTTGATTACTCATATCTTGAAACACAACAAATCTGTAACTTTCTGGATGGATACCTTTTCGCATAATTTTTTGTTTAGGCTGTACGGATTTTGCCGTACAATTTTAAAATAAGGTTGCAAAAGTAAGGAGTTTAATGCAATTTTTAATAAGAAATATCAAATTTGTTGAAGATTTTGATAAGTTTTTTGGGCAATATTTCCCCAATAAAAATGAGTATAAAAAGCTTCAGGAGTTTTAAGTGAATTATCAATCGAGATAATAGTGTGTGAAAATGCTTCCCAATCATCATCATTTACAATTAACAATTTACCATTTACAATTTCTTCAGGTATTCCAATTGCACCACTTTTTGTAGAAACTACTGATACATTATAGGCCAATGCTTCAATAACTTTTGTTTTAATACCACCGCCATCAGTTACTGGATTTATAAAAATATCTGCAGCTTTAAAATAAGTATCAATATCATCAACCATACCACAATAGATAATGTTGGGTTGATGTTGTAATTGATGAAATTGTTGCGGTAAATTTTTACCACAGATTAAAATTTTGTACTTATAATTCGATTTAAGTTGAAGATTCGGGTTAATTTGATTAATAATGGTTTCAATGGCATTCTCATTAGGTGCATAATCTAAAGTTCCATTAAATAAAATTATTTTTTCATCATCAGCAATATTGTATTTTGTTTGTATAAATTGTTTGCAATTTTGTTTTTCATGGTCAGAAATAATTTTATCTAATTCAATGCCATAAGTAGTTACAGC
>JAYVBS010000251.1:0-5839 GCA_043750315.1 Chitinophagaceae bacterium | reverse complement strand
GGTAGAACCAATTTATTAGCTAATCCAACTACTCGTGAAGCTTTGTATTGTATTCGTTGTGGTGCTTGTTTAAATGCTTGTCCTGTTTATAAAAATATAGGAGGCCATAGTTATGGAACAACTTATAGTGGTCCTATTGGAAGTGTGATAACTCCTTACTTAAGTGGCATGGATGAATTCAAACATTTAAGTAATGCATCTTCTTTATGTGGTAATTGCACAGAAGTTTGTCCTGTAAGAATTAATTTACATGAACTTTTGTTAGATAATAGGCATGAAGCAGTGAAACAAGGAACAAGTTCTTTGGCAGAAAGAATTTCTTGGAAAGTATGGCGTACAGCCAGTTTGAGCAGAATGATGATGAATATGGGAAATGGAAATTTAAAAAATAAAGTGGTAAATAATTTATTTAAAGGATGGAGTAAACATAGAGCTCCTTTAGATTTTAGTCAGAAAACATTTAATGAGCTTTGGAAAGAAAGGGGTTAGTAATTAGTTGAGAAGATGCTAAGAAATTCCAAATTAAAAAAAAGGCTATCTCGAAATAGAGGTAGCCTTTTAATTCAAGAATCTTGTATAAACTGATTATTCTTTTTTGTCCATCATTCCTTTTATGTATCCTATAATTGTCATCAATACACCACCACCTACACCACCACCTGCAACAGTGGTTAAAATACTGCTTAAGTCCAGGGGTGCTCCTTCAACACCACCCATTCCAAGCATGCCTAAAACTGCACCACCTAAACCACCACCTACGATACCAGCAATCGAATTTCCAACTGTTCCCATAGATGTTTTAGGCATCAATTTGCCTGCTAAATTTCCTCCAATTGCACCTGATGCTAATTGAATAATTAATGGTAGAATTTCCATAAAGTTTTGTTTTGGTTTGTGAATAATGTTTCAAAATAGTGAAAAAACTAATATAAAATTAATCTTAGCTTATATTTTTAAAAATTTGTGGATAAAAATTTAATGACAAAAGCGTTTTTTATTTCTTATTCTTTAGTTGATAAATGGTTTTTAAAACCACATCTCTATTCTTTTTACTAGTCATCCATTTGGGTAATCTGCTGGCAATGCTTTTGTTAGATATTTCTTCAATATTTCTTTCTCTAAGTTTGGCTTCAATATGATTTTTTAAAAAATCTAAATGTTCGTAACTATAAGCCCAAAAAACATTATCACAACAATCTTGCTTTAACCAAAGTGGCAAATGAAAATATGGATCAATGGCACCACCAATAATAGTGTATTTGCCTTTTATAATTTTAGAGGATGAATGATGTAAAACAACATCTGGTTTTTCTATAAGTAATTTATTATAGCCACAATTTGTACAAATAAGTTTTATTTCATTTTTTTTATGTTCTCTTTCTGAATATTCGGGAGATTTTATAATAGCTTTTTTATCACAAGCTGGGCAAACAACTAATACATCTTTCATGAATTGAGTAAGTTGAGTTTGATAGCTTTCTTTAATTCTTGTTATTGTCATTTATTTCATTTTCTCTTCAAAATTATTAGCTTTTATCAACATAAACCTTTTCACTTCATTAATTGTCATCTCATCTAAAGCATCTACTACATTTTTATAAATAGCTTTTTTTGTTGGTTTAATTAGAATAAAAATTTCATTTTTATTACCAAACTTTTTTGCTACTGATTTTTGTTTTTCAATAATAACATTTCTTAACTCGCTTGCAGCGTAGTTACTTGTACTAATTTCTAAAGAATCATTCCCATGGTAATAAAATATTTTATTTTGATCTGCTAATACCAAAGTGAGTGTTTTGCTGTCAGCACTTTTTGTTGGAGCACCTTCTTTAGGTAAAATGCATGTCATCTGCACTGGATGATTCATTGATGTGGTAACAATGAAAAATGTAATTAATAGAAAACCTAAACCTACCATGGGAGTCAAATCTACTCGAGGCATTGGTTTTGAACCATCTCGTTTATTTCTTGAAATTATTTCAGCCACAATTATTTTTTTATAATATGCTCATAGCTTTATTATCCATAAATCAATGAATATAAAAATTGATTCACAAAAAAAGCTATCTCAAACTTGAGATAGCTTTATAATTTAGTATCTTGTATAAACTAATTATTCTTTTTTATTCTTTATTCCAAATAAATATCCCAAAAACAACATCATTGTTCCACCACTTAATGCACTTGCAAAAAAAGTGGTTAAAAAATTCCTCAAATCAGTTGCTCCTGATCCAGGCACTCCAGTTCCAGTCATACCTAACATATCAAATAAATAACCACCTAGGCCTCCACCTACAATACCAGCAATAGTATTTCCAACTTTACCCATTGAAACTTTAGGCATAAATGAGCCAGCTAAATTGCCTCCAATAGCACCAGATGTTAACACGGTTATTAACGGTAAAATTTCCATAAAATTTAATTTTGGATTGTGATTAATGGTTCAAGGTAATCATAAAAATTATATCAAGAATAAATTGAGTATCGAAGTTTAAATTTAATTTTCCTTTCTAGCAAATATTTCTCTTGCCTAACTTAAGATTCTATTGTTCCTTTGCAAAGAAGAAAGTCTGAAAGTCAGAAGACCGAAAGTCCTAAACGGTTGCCTCTTCATTCATAATTCAACATTATTAATTAAATGAATTTATCCCAACTATATAACAAAGCCAGCAATTTCGAATTCCTTAGTGTAGAAGAGGGCATGTATTTATTTAATCATGCTCCTTTAACAGAACTCATGTTTGTCGCAGATGAATTACGAAAAAAGCAAGTGCCACACGGAAAAGTAACTTGGCAAATTGATAGAAATGTAAACACGACCAATGTGTGTATTGCCAATTGTAAGTTCTGTAATTTTTATAGAATTCCTGGTCATGCAGAAGCATACATTACAGATATGCCTACCTACAGAAAAAAAATTGAAGAAACCATTGCTTGGGGAGGAGATCAATTGTTGTTGCAAGGTGGGCATCATCCAGAATTGGGTTTGCAATTTTATGTAGATACGTTTAAAGCGATAAAAGCAGAATATCCAAATATTAAATTACATGCATTAGGGCCCCCAGAAGTTGCACATATTACTAAGTTAGAAAAATCAACACACGTAGAAGTATTGAAAGCTTTGAAGGAAGCAGGTTTAGACTCTTTGCCTGGTGCTGGTGCAGAAATTTTAATTGATAGAGTAAGAAGATTAATTAGTAAGGGAAAGTGTGGTGCAGATGAATGGTTAGAAATTATGCATCAATGCCATAATTTAAATATTACTACTAGTGCTACCATGATGTTTGGTCATGTTGAAACTTTAGAAGAACGTTTTATACATTTGGTAAAAATTAGAGATGTACAAGCTAAGAAACCTGCAGATGCTAAAGGTTTTCTAGCTTTTATTCCATGGACTTTTCAAGACGTTGATACTTTATTAACTCGCATACGCGGTGTACAAAATTTAACTACACCTGATGAGTATATTAGAATGATTGCCATTAGTAGAATCATGTTACCAAACGTTAAAAATATTCAAGCAAGTTGGTTAACTGTTGGTAAAGAAACTGCACAAATTTGTTTGCATTCTGGAGCCAATGATTTTGGCAGTATTATGTTAGAAGAAAATGTTGTGAGTGCAGCAGGTGCTCCACATAGATTTACTTATAAGAGTATTCAAGATGCTATAAAAGTAGCAGGTTTTGAGCCACAATTAAGAACGCAGCAATACGAATGGAGAACAATGCCTGAGCATATTCAAGAGCAAGTAATTGATTATTAAAATTTATTTTTTTTCTACATAATTCTAAAATAATAATTTAGCTCTACCAATTTTTTATTATGCGAATAATTCTAATTTTATTTTCCATATTTTTCTTCAACATTTCTTTCTCTCAAAAAACAAACCATCGTTTACAAAAAGAAATTGAACCATTCCTTCAATCTCATAAAGGTGTAGCAGGAATTTTTGTTTATGATTTAAAAAGAAACAGAATAGTTTCAATAAATGCCGATACTTTATTTCCTACAGCAAGCATGGTTAAAGTGCCTATATTAATTGGCATTATGAATAAATTAGAAAGAGGTGAATTGCAATACCATCAATCTTTAACTTACAAAGATTCTTTACTTTATGCAGGTTCAGATATTTTAGGTTCTTTTAAAACCAATGAAAAAATAGAATTATCCAAAGTAATTATGCTAATGCTTACCACTAGCGATAATACTGCAAGTTTGTGGTTACAAGCCTTAGCTGGTGGAGGTAGTAGAATTAATGAATTAATGGATAGTTTAGGATTTGTAAAAACCAAAGTAAATAGCAGAACACCTGGTAGAGAAAATAACAGAACCGAAATGGGCTGGGGCCAAACTACACCAAAAGAAATGGTTACTTTATTTAAAATGATAGCAAATGAAAATTTGTTATCAACAACATCTAGCCAACAGATGCTACGTTTGTTAAGTAGAAATTATTGGGATGAAGAAGCACTATCTGAAATTCCTGCTGGTGTTTTCGTTGCCAGTAAAAACGGTGCTGTTAATGCCAGCCGAAGTGAAGTGGTTTATGTAAATGGAAAAAAGAGTCGTTATATATTTTGCATCTGTACCAAAAATAATTTAGATAATAGTTGGGAGAATTCAAATGAAGCTTGGCAGCTGACTAAAAAAATATCGGCATTACTTTGGAAAACTATGAATTGAAATTATTCTTGAAAATTATATTTACTGCTAGCTTTTGTAATTGAACAATGCTCATTTTATTTATTGTTTATTTAAGAGGTTCCTTAGTTAAATGAACAAGTTGGGTTACAGTTTTCCAGTTTCTGGTGGAAGCAATATTTACATGTAATTTTTTTTCATTTATATTATTCGGAAGTTTTGAATCACTGCTTTTAGTTTTGAAAAACATATATACAACATCATTTACAATTTGATATTCAGCATCTTCATAAACACCTAAATCAATATTTTTTTCTTTGGGGGTTGATGAAAGAAAAGCAACATAAAGTTTTTCTATTTCATTTTTAATAAATGGATTGTTATTGAAAACAAATTCCAATTCTACTTTTGTTTTTACAATTACATCAATATCAAAATCAAAAGTTTCTTTTATTTTTTGTGAGATGATTGTTGTAAGTTTTACTGTATCTGTTTTCTTAGATTCAAACACAACATTCCCACTTTGAATGTAAGTGGTTACATTGCTATAACCCAATGCTGTAAACATTTTTGCTAGGGTAGTCATTTTTATTTTTTTATGACCACCAACATTAATTCCTTTTAGCAGTGCTATGTAAAGCATACCATAAAGTTAGCATAAAAAAAGAGTTACTATGTAACCCTTTAAAATATTTCTTTACCAAATTCTAACTCTTGAACTATCTGCTCTGTACATTTTATCTCCAGGTTTAATACCAAATGCTTCATAAAATTCTGGTATATTAACTACTGGTCCATTAATACGTTCTTTGGCAGGGCTATGAACGTCTGATTTAACTTGATTTGCCAATCTTTCTTTACGTGTCTGATACATCCAACTATAGCCATAACCTAAAAAATATCTTTGTGTTGGTGTAAACCCACCAATCATTTTTCCACTTTTATAAGCATCAGTTTTTTTAAATGCATCTAAGCCTAAAAGCAATCCTCCAAGGTCTGCAATGTTTTCACCTTGTGTTGCATCTCCATTAACATGTAAAGTATCTACAGGAATATACTCATTAAATTGTTGAATAATATTTTTTGCTCGGGTTTTAAATTCTTCTCCATCTTTTTTTGACCACCAATCTTTTAAATTTCCTGCTGACGACAAGACCCGCAAGGAATTCGAGAAGTGGGCGGTGCTGACCTATTCGCG
>JAYVBS010000250.1:0-5855 GCA_043750315.1 Chitinophagaceae bacterium | reverse complement strand
CATGTAAAGTGATATAAGCATAATTATCGTCTGCAATTACTGGATCGCATAATCTAGCATGAGAAAACCCACTGATATAACTTGGAGATGCAGGATTTGTTAATCCATAAATAAACATTCCAGTTTGTGAACCAATAAATAATTTGTCTTTAAAAGGATATAATGTTTCAATATTCCAGCCAATATTTTGATTTGCAGCAATAACTGGTTGAGATATAGTTGAAACATCAACAGAAAATAACTTCGAGTTAGAAACTGCATATAAATAATTGTTTACAATTGCAAATCTACTCATACTTCCTGCTTTACCAGTTGCAGTACCAGCAGTTTGAGTACCACCACCACTTGCAAAAGGCCCTCCACCAAACCAGCCACCAGAAATGTATTTTCCATTACTCCAAATGCCTTGCCCTTCAGCAATTTCAATATTTAGCATAGTATCTTTTTCTATCCAACCAGTAATTGCATTACCAGTTGATACATTATATCCATTAATAAAACGTACATCACTAAAAATATCATCAATACTTTTCGTAGTATTAATTAAATTATAATTAGAAATATCAATTGCCAATAAATCTGTATAACAATTTGCATAAAGTATATTGCCTTTTACAAACAAATCTGTGTTGCCGGGTATTACAATAAAAGCTTTATTTATTGGGTTTGCAGGATTGGTATTATCAATAAAATGAATTCCTTTTTCTTTTTCGTTTAAAAAAACATTATTACCAATTACAAATAACTTTCCAGCGTTAGTTACAGATATTGGCGAAGTGCTTTTCACTTTTGCTTTAAGTGAACTCATAGTTTCTATAATAGGTGTATAGATTTTATAATGTTTTGTTCCAATATCTTTTAAACAAGATGAAAAAAAAAATGTAACAATTGAAATAAAAAGTAGCGACTGATTGAACTTTTTCATTTTTATTTTTTTAATGATTTAAATGGAATGTTTAATTGAAAATCTAATTGTTGCCAATAATATTTTGATGAGTTTTTTTGCACTGAACTCAAATTTTTTAATGCTATTAAATTAAGCGAAAACTTACTATTAAAATTAAATGAAACCCCAGTTTGCAACCCAAATAAAAATCTATGATTTTGATTTACCGATGGTTGATATCTACTAATATTATCGTACAAATTCAACCAATTATCTTTAAATATATAAGTTAAGTTTAGACCACCAATTAAAGAAATTTTTGTGTTTGATAATGGATTAATACAATAATTAATTGCAATTGGTATTTCGAATTGATTGCTATAATTTATATACTTAATTTGATTACCTAAATAGTAATAAGTTGGATTAACTTGTATAGTATCGGCAGTTAATCCTAATTCATTTTCAAGATATCTATACTTTATACCGGTTTGTAAAGATAATTTTTTTGAAATCGTATAATCTAAATTTACACCAACCGAGAAATGAAAACCAGTTTTTGGTAAACTTAATTTAGTATTTGTATTACTTGTAGCACCTGTACTAACTGGTGTTGATAATGTATTTAATGTTTTAATAGTTTCATCTTGCCCAAAAATATTATTACGAGAAATATAATTTAATCCACCACCAATAGCTAAACTCCAATTTAATTTTTTAGTTGCTTTTTTTATGTTGGGCAAAGCCTCTTTTACTGTTTCAATTTCTATTTCGTTTTTACTTGTTGTTTCCTTATTTATTTTCTGTTCTGTTGAATCAATTTTTTCAATAATTAAATGGTTATCATTTTTAATTGTATTACTATTTTTTTCAATTGATCCATCGGTTTTAATTGTTTTTTTTTCTTCTTCTAAATTATTAACTACACTATTTTCAGTTGCTTTTTTATTAATGTTAATTTCAGTTAATAAATCACTAAATTTTTCAACTGCCCTTTTCTTATTAAGTAAATTTTTTTTAACAATAATATTATCAGATAGATTTATTTTTTTTCTTCCAGTTTCTTTATTTATTAAAATAATTTTAGGTTCAACTTCATTCAAAATCTCACCCAAATATTTATGGTTTAATTTAGTTTCAGTTTTACTATTTATATCATCACTTTTACTTATTTCTAATTTACTGTTATCAATTAATTTATTTTGCAAAACACCATTTTGTTGGTTAATATTTTTATTGATTAATAAAAATCCAACTCCTAAAATCGAAAATAAAATTGGAGCACTCCACCACCAACCAACAATTCTTTTTTTTCTTTGATTATCTAAGTTCAATTCAATTTCTTTCCAAACTTGGTCGGATGGTTTTAAACTAAACTCTTGTAATTCTTTTAATTTTTTTTCCATTATTTGTTCATTAATTTATCTTGCTAACTTCCAAATTATTTTCTTCATTTATCATTTTAATTAACATAACTCTAGCTCTGTTATATTGGCTTCTAATAGTGTTTACATTTGTTTGTAACATTTCAGCAATTTCTATATGACTAAACCCTTCAACAGCAACCAGATTAAATATTGTTTGATAAATTACTGGCAACTTTCTTATTTGTTCAACTAAAAATTTTACATTCATTTTTAATTCAACTTCTTCTGTAGCCACTAAATGCAAGTTTGTAACCATTAAATCCATTTCTTTTTTATATCTTTTATGTTTATTTAAATAAGTAATTGTTGTATTTACCATAATTCTTCTAATCCATGCTCCTAAATCTCCTTCGTTTTTAAATTGGTATAAATTATTAAACACTTTAATAAATGCTTCCTGCAAAATATCTTCGGCATCATGAAAACTTTTTGTATATCTATAACATAAGCCTAACATATTGCTTGCATATAAATTATACAAAAATTTTTGAGCTTGCCTATCATTCTTGATACATTCTTTTACTAATTGCTGAGTTTCCATTCTGTTTAATAATGACTAAGTAAAGAAAGAAAACATTGCATCAACAAAAAAAATAAGTTAAGTATTCAATTAAACTTGCTATTAAAACCCAAAAAAAAAAAATAGTTAGATAGGTTTTAATGATTATTACACAAGATTCATCATAACAATTAATTGAAGTTTAGCTACTTAAATTTTTGGAATTGAAAAACTTTGCTATTAATTATTACTGCTAATAAATTATTGTGCAATTGAATAAATCTTTTTTTAGCATGCTATATTCTTAATAATTGGGGATAACTAAGTTGGGGTTTATAAAATTAAACCATGAATTCAACGTTATTTCTAAAACCAAAACTTAAGCAATATCTTATGCAAAAAAACAAAGAAGTAAATGCATTATTAAGTTTGATAGAAGATCCTGATACAGAAGTATTTCAGATTGTTTCTGCAAGAATTATGAAATACGGTAAAGGTATTGTTCCAAGTCTTGAGAATCTTTGGGAAAATACAGTATGTAATAGTATTCAAATTAGAATTGAAGAACTTATACATAAACTTCAGTATAAAGAATTACAAAATGATTTAACAGATTGGAGTAGCAATTCATATAACGATTTATTATTTGGTGCCTTATTAGTTGCAAAATATCAATATCCAGATTTGCATACCACGCCAATTTTACTAGATCTAGATAGAATTAAAAGAAATATTTGGTTAGAGCTGAATAATAATTTAACTCCATTAGAACAAGCCAATGTTTTAAGCAGTATTCTATATAATTATTATCAATTAAGAACGAATGATGTTTGTTACGAAAATCCTAATGACTTTTTCATTAATAAAGTTTTAGAATGCAAGCGAGGAAATGCCATTAGCATGGGAATTTTGTATCAAGTAATGTGTGATTTATTGGATATTAATGCCAGTATAATTAACATTCCAAAACAAATGATTATTGGCTTTTATCATTCAGATTTTTATGCTGCAAAAAGCAATGTTGATCCACGAGAAAAAATACATTTTTATATAGATGCTGTAAACGGACAAGCATACAGTTACGCAGAAATTGAAAAATATTTTAAAAGAATTAACGAAAAACCTACAGCCGAACATTTTAAACCTCTTTCTCAAAAGAAAATTATAAAAGTTTTATTAGAAGAAGTTGGCAAATGTTTTACGAATTCTAAATTAGAAGATAAAAGAGAGGAAGTTTCTGCACTTGCTAAAATTTTAGACTAAAATCGAGTTATGTTGTAGGTGGAACTTCAATTTTTTCAACAACAACCAAGTCAGTTAATTCAAGATTCATGGGTAATAACCCAATTTGAACAATAGCTCTTTTACCTCTAATCTCCATTACTTTACCAACCTGATAATTTTTTCTAAGTTTAACTAAGCTTCCTATTTCAATTGAAGTATTTAGTTCTCTATATTTTGAATTAACCTTTTTTGCAATTTTGCTTACAACAACTTTTTCATCTTTTTTAAAAAGCAAATTGTGTAAATTTTTAATCACTTCTTTTTTATCTTCTGCTTTTCTGTAATCAAAAACAATTTGTTTTAGTTTTCGTTCCATGTCTTTAAGATAAACCAATCGTTCTGCTGCAATTTTATTTTGTTGTTGCAAAAGTTCAACTTGTTGCTTATGTTTTTCTTTTGTGATTAACACTTGCATTTCAGCTTTTAGCTTTTCATTTTGTTTGATTAAAATTTGTAATTCCTTTTTTTCAGAATTTACTTCTTGCAGATTTTGTTCAGTATTGTTGAGGAGTTTATCTAATTTAAAATGATCAGCATTCACTATATTTTTAGCTCGATGAATTAAATTTGAATTCAATCCAATTCTTTCTGCAATGGAAAAAGTATAACTGCTACCAGGTTTTCCAATACTTAATTTATATAAAGGCAATAAAGTTTTTTCGTCAAAAGCCATAGCAGCATTTACAATGCCTTTAGTATTGTTGGCCATTATTTTTAAATTCAAATAATGTGTTGTAACAATTCCCATGGCATGCTTTTTACACAACTCTTCTAAAATTACTTGAGCAAATGCACCACCTAAATTAGGGTCACTACCACTGCCTAACTCATCAATAAAAAATAAAGTTTTACCATTTGCATTTTCTAAAAAAAACTTCATACTCATTAAATGAGATGAGTAAGTACTTAACTCGAATTCTATACTTTGTTCATCACCAATTTGAATAAATATTTGTTTAAAAATTCCCATGGTTGAAGTAACAGAAACAGGCACCAATAAACCACTTTGCATTAATAGCTGATTTAGCCCAATGGTTTTCATAGCAACAGTTTTACCACCTGCATTGGGACCACTAATTAAAATAATTCTATCATTATTATTTAAACTAATGTTTAGTGGTATAGTTTTTTTGTTGAGTTGTTTATTATACAAAAACAATAATGGATGATAAGCATCTTTTAAATCTACAAATGCTTTGTCAACTATGTTTGGCAGATTACCATTATAATCAATGGCTAGTTTTGCTTTAGCTTGAATAAAGTCATATTCACCAACAATCTCTAAATAGTTTTCAAGTAATGGAGCATAAACACTGAGCCTTTGAGTGAGTTCTTTTAAAATTCTAAGCACTTCTTTTTTCTCATCACCCTCTAAAGAAAATAAATCGTTATTCAGTTGAATGGTTTCTTCTGGTTCAATGAAAGCAGTTTTTCTACTATCACTTTCTCCATGCAAAATTCCTTTTACTTGACGTTTGTATTCACTAAAAACTGCAACTACTCGTCTTCCATTACTAAAACTTTCATCAATATCAGCAGTAAATCCTGCTTTTGATAATTTTGAAATTACTTTATCGAAAACTTTTCTTAATTCATTTCTTTTCTTAAAAATGGATAAACGTATTTTTTGTAAATCATTACTTGCATGATCTCTAACTACACCAGCTTCATCAATAATTTCATCAATCCAAGTTTGAATATTTTTTTCGTAATAAGAAGATTCAATAACTTGATGCAAATAAGGGTAACTTATTTTCTT
>JAYVBS010000249.1:0-2509 GCA_043750315.1 Chitinophagaceae bacterium | reverse complement strand
CACTTTTTAGTATAATGACTTTACATAATTCATCTTGAGATGCTGTATTAAATGCATTAGTCAATTGCTCTAAAACGCTTGCTGGCAAAGAGTTGTGTTGATCTGTGTAAAATTCTATTACTCCTATAGCATTTGCTACAGTATAATGTACGTAAGATGATTGCATATTGTTAAGATAATACTTGCAATATTAAAGCAATCGAATGTATTAAGAAAAGGAGTAAAGTTTTTACAATATCAATTTAAATTGGTAAAAGAATTTAAACTATTTTTTTACTGCTGTTTGTTTAGCATATTCTAAAATAGTGTCAATAGTTTTTTTACTAGGACTAAAAGGCTTTTGCTTTAGTTGGTCTAGTTGCTTTTTGGTTCTTTTTAATGAATTGATTTCTTGTAATAATTCTTTGTCGTTAAGCAAAGCCTTATCAATCGCCATTTTTAAAATTGGCGATGCTTCATCATACAAAAACTGCATGAGCTGTTGTTGTGAAAATTTTCGCATACTCTGTTTGAATTAGCTGTTATAAAATTACAGCTTTCGAAGGGTAGATGCGGAATGTTCTATCTAAACGATTGTGGATAACTTATATTGTGTAGCCCCTAATATTTTATGGTTGTGGATATTCTATTATATAGATATCTTCATTATCCCTCTTTAAAAAATACTTTTCCCTGGCAAATTTTTCTAAAGCTTCAGGATTATGTTGAATATCAGACAACTCTTGCTGTGCAATTTCAATTTCTTTTTTATAATAACTTGTTTTCACTTTAAGATCTTCAAAATCTTTCAATCTGGATTGTTGTACAAAAAAATCTGTTTCATCAAAAAACAAAATCCAAACCAACATAAAAACAAAAGATAGGAGATATTTATTAAAAATGATTTGAATCCAAGTTTTCATAGTATAAAAATAAAAAAGTTTTGGTATTTTTTTAGCAATGTTTACAACTAAAATTTTTTTAGTAGAATTTGGGTTAAAGGCATAACAAATTAGGTTAACGATAAACTTATTTTACTTTTGCCTCATGTATGCATTATTAAAAAGCATCTTATTTACGCTGAATCCACATAAGGCTCACGAAGTTTCTATGCAATTACTAAAAATGGGATGCTCTTTATCTTTCATCAAACAACTCATAAAAAAGAAATTTGAAATAGAACATCCATCACTTGAAAAAGAGGTTTTTGGTTTAAATTTTAAAAATCCAATTGGCTTGGCAGCAGGATTCGATAAAAATGCCGAGTATTTAAGAGAATTGGAAAGTTTGGGATTTGGCTTTGTTGAAATTGGAACTGTAACACCAAAAGCTCAACCAGGTAATCCAAGACCAACTTTATTTCGTTTGCCAAAAGATTATGGACTCATTAACAGAATGGGTTTTAATAATGAAGGTGTTGATGCTGTTAAAAGAAAATTGGAAGATTGGAGAACTCATCATTCAAAAAGCAATTTGATTATTGGATCAAATATTGGCATTAATAAAACTACTGAACATAGTAATGCTTTTAAAGATTATAAAACTTGCTTTAACGAACTGTTTGAAGTAAGCGATTATTTTGTTGTAAATGTAAGTAGCCCAAACACTCTAGGTTTAAGAGCATTGCAAGGGAAAGAAGCCTTAACCAAAATTTTGAGTGAGTTGCAAAACTTAAATGTAGCTAAACCTAATTCAAAACCAGTGTTATTAAAAATAGCACCAGATTTATCTTTTGAAGAACTAGATGATATTGTAATGCTTACTCAAGAACTTCAAATTAATGGTATTGTTTCATCTAACACTTCTATTACTCGAGAAAATTTAAAAACTTCAGCAAAAGAAATTGAGATTATTGGAAATGGAGGCCTCAGTGGTAAACCTATAAAAGGAAAGAGTGATGAAGTGCTAAAATATATTCATCAAAAAAATTCATCAATGCCTATCATTGCCAGTGGAGGTGTTTTTAATGCACAAGATGCAAAAGATAAATTTATTTTAGGAGCAAGTTTGGTACAAGTATGGACAGGATTTATTTACGAAGGCCCATCTATCACTAAAAATATTTGCAAAGAACTTTTAAAAGATTTGAAATAACAAAGCACACAATATTATATTTGAAAATATGGAACATTTACTCACCTCAGAAAGTATTATCAGTTTTTTTGTACTAGTAATTTTAGAAATTGTTTTAGGCATTGATAATGTAATTTTTGTTTCCATTATTATGAATAGATTGCCTGAACAATTAAGAATTAAAGCCAGATGGACTTGGATGTTTTCTGGAATTATTCTTCGCTCAATATTACTATTAGGATTAGGTTGGTTATTACAACAAAAAGGAAAATCATTATTTGTATTATTTGGAAGAGGATTTGATATTGCAAGTTTAGTAATGATAGCAGGAGGATTGTTTTTAATTTATAAAACCGTTATGGAAATTCATCATAAGTTGGAAGGTGAAGAAGAGGCAAATATTTCAGGAAATAAAAAAACATTAAGTTTTTCAAAAGCTATTTTTCAAATCATATTA
>JAYVBS010000248.1:0-2519 GCA_043750315.1 Chitinophagaceae bacterium | reverse complement strand
TTGTACCAAACATATTCCAACCAAAAACAACCCAAATAATTGTGATAGCAATATCTATTGGCCATTCTAATTCAGCATATTCTTTACCTGCTGTAATGCCCAATGGTAAAGTGATTGCTGCAGCAACAATAATTAATTGCCAGCCCCAGAAATGAATTTTACTTAAAGCATCACTAAACATTCTTGCTTTACATAAACGTTGTAACGAATAATAAACACCCATAAAAATTCCATTTCCTACAAATGCAAAAATTACTGCATTAGTATGCAATGGTCTTAATCTTCCAAAACTGCCATATTGGGTGATGTTTAGAGAGGGGAATACTAACTGTAAGGCTATCCATAAGCCTGCTAGCATTCCTACACAACCCCAAAGAATTGTTGCATAAGCAAAGTTTTTTACAATTCTATTGTCGTAATAAAATTTTTCTAACTGCATTAGTTTTCAGATTTGATTTGATTATTATTTTGTTTGGATTTTTTTGATATTAATTCATCATCAAAAAGCATTCTTATTGATGGAGTATAGTCATCATCATATTGCCCAGTTTTAACACTCCATAGAAAGGCAGTTAAAAACCCTAGGGCAACTAACACACTTACAATTATTAAAATAATGATTACACTCATTTTCTGTCTTTACTTTAACGAAAGTAAATTACATGGAAAGCAATGCTAATGATGAGTATCAAAAAGAAATATGATTCTAATCATGCATCTCTATTTAATAATTTCAGTGCTGTAATTTTTGTTAGTACCCCTACAAAAATTACAATGCTAATGCTGCTTAAAGGCATTAAAACAGCAGCAATCATTGGAGATAACATGCTGCTTGCAGCAAAACCAACGCCTACAAGATTGTATAAAATTGAAAGAATAAAACTTGCAGTTATTATTTTTTTGCTCAACTTGCTATATTTTAAAAATTGATGAAGTTGTTTTAAGTGATTACAGTTTAATAAAGCATCACAAGCTGGAGAAAACCTTGAACTATGATCACTTAAAGCAATACCAACATCACTTTGCATAAGTGCTCCAGCATCATTTAATCCATCACCAAGCATTAATACTTTTTTATTTTTAATTTGCAAATCTTTTATATAATCTAATTTGTTTTGAGGGGTTTGCTGAAAATTGATATTTAACTTAGTATTGAAAAGAACTTCAATATTTTTTTGTTCTGCATTATTATCGCCAGATAACACATGCAACTCATAATTGTTTTCACTAAGACTTTTAATTAATTGTCCAATACCTTCTCTATAAACATTATTAAAAATGAATTTCCCTTTTTGCTTTTGATTTATTTCTAAATAAACATGTGTTTTAAAATAATCAGAATTTGATATTTTGTGATTTATGAATTCTGCTGATCCTATTTTAATCAGCATATCATCAATCATTCCTTCTATTCCTAATCCACTATATTCTTTAAAATTATTAATAGAAACAAATGATGGTAAGTTTTGTTGTATATTATCAAAAATGCTTTTACTTAATGGATGTGTTGATTGAGAAGCTAAAAGTTTTACAAAACTCAATTCTTCATTAGTTAAATTTTTGCCTTGATATTGAATATTTATATTTGAAGCATTTGTGATTGTACCTGTTTTATCAAAAACAATTGTATCAATATTCGATAAGCTTTCTATTACATTTGAATTTTTTAAATAAAGTTTATTCTTACCAAGATATCTTAAAACATTACCATAAGTAAATGTTGCAGAAAGCAATAATGAACAAGGACATGCAACAATTAAAACAGCAGTTAAAGCATTCCATAATTTCGAATCATTTACTAATAACCAATACAATGTAGTAAGGAATGCTATACTAAAAAGTACTATAGTAAAAATTTTACTCCAAGGATGAATGAAAGGTTTTTCTTCATTTTTTTTATGTAGGAAAATATCATTATTCCATAATTGGGTTAAATAACTTTGAGAAACTTCTTTAACTATTTCAAGTTCTATGGACTTGCCAAAGTTTTTTCCTCCAGCAAAAATTAAATCGCCACTTTTTTTACTTACAGGAATATTTTCTCCACTAACAAAACTGTAATCAATGTTTGCTACATCGCTAATTAATATTGCATCTGAAGGAATAATTTCTTCGTTTCTAATAAGAATTCTATTTCCTTTTTTAAGTTGTGTAACTGGAATATTTTTCTCTTTGTTATCTTTTAAAATAGATACTCCTAAAGGAAAATAAGATTTATAGTTTCTATCGAAGGATAATGAGTCATATGTTTTAGTTTGAAACCAACGACCTACTAACATAAAGAAAACTATTCCTGTTCCTGAGTCCAAAAATCCTGCACCAGTGCCTGATATAATTTCATAATAACTTCTTCCATAAGTTACTAAAATGGCTACAACAATTGGTGCATCTATATTCAAATATTTTTGTTGAATGCTTTTCCAAGCAGAAGTGAAAAACTCAGAAGCAGAAAATAATAAAACAGGAATGGATAAAGCAAAAATGAGCCATGAGAAAGTTTGCTTTAATTCATGTTGGTC
>JAYVBS010000247.1:0-2525 GCA_043750315.1 Chitinophagaceae bacterium | reverse complement strand
ACTTATTGTTGAAGGAGCATAAGTAATTTTTTCTTTTTTTCTTGATGCAGATATTACAATTTCATTTTCATAAAAATCTTTTTCAGTTAGATAAAAATCAAATTTATTTATAGAATTTTCCTTTACTAATAAATTAAATGTTTCAGTTAAATAACCCGAATAAGTAATAGTTATATTAATACTACTTTTTGTTAAGTTGTTTACTTCAAACTTGCCTAAAACATTTGAAGTTATTTTTAAATTTAATTCTGATATTATAATATTTGCATTCTTTAAGGGCAAATTAGTATTTTTATCAAACACAGTTCCTATAAGCTTTGTATTCGCTTGTGAATACACAATTGGATAATAAAAAAGTAATATTGTTAGTACAATTATTATCTTCACATTAGGTAATTTGAAAGCAATATATTAAAAATAGGTAGTATTTTTAATATTATTTAATTGATAATATTGGTTTAATATTGTATCTAGTAATTTGCTATTAATGAATTACAAAAAAAGCAATTATTTCTCCATCTTATTTCTCTATTATTTTATATGCAGCAAATTTTAATAAATTTTTTAAATGCTTCAATTATTTTATTGGCATTCATAACTTTTATCGAAGTTATTATTTCATTTAAAAGACCGCTGTTACTTAAGATTATTATTTTACTTATTCTTTTTGTAATAGCAGTACGATGTTTTGGTGAAATTTATTGCTTTTATAATGGGTACAACAGGTGGCTAATTGAATTAGCCAACCCCATTCTTTTTTCTTGTACAATATCTTTATTCTCTTTCATTTTTCAATCAAAAATATCTAAATATGTTCTGTTGTATTCTATTACAATAATTCTAGTCAATCTGTTCATACACACTTATTATACATTTATAGATCCTATTTCGGCTGGATTTAAATTAATTGAAGTTCCAAGATTAAGAAAACATTTATTACTCATTCGTTATGGATTTCTTTTTATAGGTCTTTTTTTAAATATTAAAATAATGTTGAGCATAATAAAAAAATTTAATGCTCAGAATATTTATTTTGTTAAGCTAAAACTTTGGGCATTATTATTTCTTACAAATGTTATTATTGTACTCATTGGTTTTGCTATTCGAAATATGACTACCCATTACAATTTAGATAGTCAGTTAATCATTGGTTTTTCATTTATTATGCAAGTGCTGTTGTTTTTATTTCGACCAAAATTCCTTAACCAAACGAATTTAAAAATTATTCTCAGCGATTTATTTGTTAGAAAGCAAAATGACCATTTAAACATCAACACTTTTACAGAATTATTTTTTACCCATGTGTATTATATAAATAAAGAAGCATCTGCCGAAAACTTAAGATCAAAGCTTAATGTAACTGCAGAAGTATTAAGCAATTTTATATATACTACTTATGGTTTAGGATTAAACGAGTTGATTAATAAATACCGAATTAATTATTTTATCGACTTAGTGAATACAGGCAAATATGGTAATTACACCATCGATGCACTTGCACAAGAAGCAGGTTTTAGTTCTAGATTTCACTTATATAAATCTTTCAAAAAATATCATGGAGGTACTCCATCCGATTTTATACGGTCGGTTACAGAATAAATATTTTCAAATTTTTAGCTACCTTTTCTAAGTAAAAATTTCTTTTTCTCTCCTAAAAACAGTTTGCAAGTCATTAGCAATCAAAGTGTCGTAAAAGTTAACGCTGTGACAAGCAAAGTGCACACCCATAATTAGGAAACTTTCTTTTTCCACATTCTTTTTACAATAATTATTCAGCATTAATTCAACTGAAACTTATGATGAATACAAAAATTCACCAAATGAATTTTAATTGTAAAGAAATCACCATCACCTACGAAACCTTTGGTTGTAGTATCACTTTTTCTGAAAATGTGAATTTTAAGAATTTAAAAGTAGATGATTTTAAAAAAAATGAAGAACAATATGTAATGTTATTACGGAAATATGCTGAAGATGAAATTGAAGAAAACTTTTACTATTTAGAAACTAATGATCCGCTGAAATCAGGCGAATTAAACCAATTTATGATAAACATTTTTAGAACAAAAATTTCAATAGCGTATGAAAAAGATAATGTTGAAATATTTATTGATGTAGATGAATTAGAATTTGAAGAAGTAAAAAATTCTATTAAAAAGATAGTGAATAAAAAAGGGCAGTTGAATATTAATTATTAAAAAAATACTCAGTTATTAATAAACACAAAAATCAAAACAAATGAAAAAAGTATTACTAATTATTTCACTATTTTCCATTTCTCTTTTAACCAAGGCAGCCGATTATTATTGGGTTGGAGGTTCTGGTAATTGGTCAGATGTTTCTACCCATTGGGCTACTACTTCTGGTGGAAGCACATTTCATAGTGTTATCCCGACTATTTTTGATAATGTTTATTTTGATGGTAGTTCATTTAGTGGCACGGGACAGACTTTGACTCTTGACGTTACAACACCTACTTGCAATGATATGATATGGACAGGGGTAACCAATACGCCAACATTTAA
>JAYVBS010000246.1:0-5913 GCA_043750315.1 Chitinophagaceae bacterium | reverse complement strand
AAAATCATTGGGTTTAAATGAAACACAAATTGCAGATGAGGGTTTAAAAATTATCAATATTCAAATGATTGGTTTATTGATTGGTGGAATTCTTTGGGGAATTTTAGGAGATAAATTGGGTAGAATGAAAGTACTTTTTGCATCAATCATTTTATATTCTTTAGGCAATATTGCCAATGGTTTTGTAGAAACGGTGAATCAATATGCTGCCATTAGATTTATTAGTGGCATTGGTTTAGCAGGTGAATTAGGTGCCAGTATTACTTTAGTTACAGAAATTTTATCCAAAGAAAAAAGAGGGTTAGGAACATCTGTTGTTGCAGGAATTGGTTTAACTGGTGCTGTGTTTGCTTTTATCATGAAAGAAAATTTTGATTGGAGAACTTGTTATTTTATTGGTGGAGGCATGGGCTTCATGTTATTATTTTTAAGAGCTAGTGTTTTAGAATCGAGTATGTTTAATGCAGTTAAAAAAACTACTGTTGCTCGTGGGAATTTTATGATGTTGTTGAACAACAAAAAAAGATTTTCGAAATATATTAAAGCCATTTTAATTGGATTACCTACATGGTATGTGATAGGAATTTTAATATCCTTCTCAGACAAGTTTGCTAAAGAAATGAATGTTGTTGGAAAAATTGATCCAGGAAAATCTGTAATGTTTGCATATGTGGCTATTTCAATTGGTGATTTAGCGGTTGGGTTTATTAGCAATTGGATTAAAAGCAGAAAAAAAGCGATGTGGTTTTTTTATAGCATTACCATAATGGCAATTATTTTCTTCTTCAATTTAAATAATCAAACCAACCAAACATTGTATTGGGTATGTGCTTTATTAGGATTTGGTACTGGATTTTGGGCTTTATTTGTAACCATGAGTGCAGAACAATTTGGCACAAATATTAGAGCAACTGTTACAACAACTACACCTAATATGGTTCGTGGATCATTGGTTTTTGTTTCAATAATTTTTACATCTTTACACAGTTCTTATGGGTATTTAAATAGTGGATGGATAACTGGAATTGTTATTATGATGATTGCAATTGTAGCTTTGTATTATACAGAAGAAACTTTTGGAAAAGATTTAAATTATGTTGAGGCTTAAATATTCAATCACTTGAAGAACAAAGAAGATAATAAAATAAAAAAAAATAAATTTTTAATCATTCGATTTTCATCAATAGGTGATATTGTTTTAACAACACCTATTATTCGTTGTTTAAAACTACAAGTTGAGAATTGTGAAGTGCATTTTCTTACTAAAAGTCAATATGCATCTATAGTTGAGAGTAATCCTTATGTAGATAAAGTGATTCAATTGGATAAGAGTTGGTTATTAATGATACACTTATTAAAGAATGAACAATATGATTACATCATTGACTTACATCATAACCTTAGAACACTTAGAATAAAATATCAACTCAATGCAAAATCATTTTCATTTAATAAATTAAATATTGAAAAATGGTTGATGACTGCTTTAAAAATAAATTTCTTACCCAAAAAAAATATTGTTGATAGATATTTTAAAACTCTTAAAGAATTTGAAGTAGAAAATGATGGTAAAGGTTTAGATTATTTTATTCCAGAAAAAAACATTGTTAAACAAAGCGAAATACCAACAGCACAATTATTTGGATTTATAGCTGTAGTTATTGGTGCAGCCCATAACACTAAAAGATTGCCTACTCAAAAAATAATAGAGTTGTGCCATCAAATCAATTATCCAATTATTTTATTAGGAGGAAAAGAAGATAGCACATTAGGTGATGAAATTGCAGAAGAAATTGGACCAAAAGTTTACAATGCTTGTGGCAAATTTAATTTAAATGAAAGTGCTGATTTGGTTCGTCAATCTAAATTAGTCATCACACACGATACAGGTTTAATGCATATTGCAGCAGCATTAAAAAAACAAATTATTTCTATTTGGGGTAATACAATTCCAGAATTTGGCATGACTGCTTATTATGGAAGTTCAGATGTACAAACTAAAATTTTTGAAGTTGAAAATTTAAGTTGTAGACCTTGTACAAAAATTGGTTTTGATGTTTGTCCGAAAAAACATTTTAAATGTATGCAATTACAAAACATTGAAAGTATTTCAGAAACTGCAATAAGCTTACTTTAAAAATTAATCTAATTTTTCAGGTCGCATTTGAGGGAACAATAACACATCTTGTATTGAAGGTTGATTCAACAATAACATACACAATCTATCAATGCCAATACCAATACCACTAGTTGGTGGCATGCCATATTCTAAAGCACGTAAAAAATCGTTGTCAATAAACATGGCTTCATCATCACCACGTTCCATAAGTTTTACTTGTTCTTCAAAACGTTCTCTTTGATCAATAGGGTCATTTAACTCAGTATAAGCATTTGCAATTTCTTTTCCATTTATCATCAACTCAAAACGCTCTACTAATCCTTTTTTTGTTCTATGTTTTTTGGTTAGTGGGCTCATTTCAACTGGATAGTCCATAATGAAAGTGGGTTGAATAAATTTATGTTCACTGGTTTCACTAAAAATTTCATCAATTAGTTTTCCTTTACCAATATTGTTGGGTACAGAAATATTTAATTGCTCACAAACTTTTCTTAAATCTTCTTCATTCATTTCACTAATATCTATTCCTGTATTTTCTTGAATGGCTTCAAAAATTGTAACCCGTTTAAAAGGTGCTTTAAAGTTGATGGTTTTATCTCCAACAGTTACTTCTGTTTTTCCATGTACAGCTATTGCAATTTTTTCTAATAACTGCTCAGTTGTTTCCATCATCCAATAATAATCTTTATAAGCTGTGTACCATTCTAAAACTGTAAATTCAGGGTTATGTGTTCTATCCATTCCTTCATTTCGAAAATTTCTACTAAACTCATACACCCAATCAAAACCTCCAACAATTAATCTTTTTAAATATAACTCATTGGCTACTCTCAAATAAAAAGGAACATCTAATGCATTATGATGTGTAGTGAAAGGCTTTGCTGCAGCACCTCCTGGAATGTTTTGTAATACTGGAGTATCAACTTCCAAAGCTCCATAACTATTTAAAAACTCGCGTATAGTATTTATAATAGTTGTTCTACCAATAAAAACATTTTTTAATTGTGGATTGATAACTAAATCTGCATAACGTTGACGATAACGAAATTCTGGGTCAGTAACTTCATCAAATACATTACCTTCTTCATCACGTTTTACAACTGGTAATGGTTTTAAACATTTAGTAAGTAAGGTAAGCGTTTGAGTATGTAAAGATGTTTCTCCAGTTTTAGTGATAAACACATAGCCAGTTGCACCAATAATATCGCCTAAATCTAAACCATGCTTTACAACATTATCCCAAAAGCTCTTGTCTTCTTCTGGGCATATATCATCTCTCTTTACATATAATTGAAAAATGCCTTTGCTATCTTGAATTTTAATAAAAAAAACTTTGCCCTTATCATTAATACTCATGATTCTACCAGCAACACAAACACTAGAAAAAGTTTCTTTATTTTCTTCTGTGAATTTTCCTTTTATATCAGTTGAATAATGAGATACTGGGTATAATGGTGCAGGATAAGCATCTATACCTTGTTCTTGTAGTTTTTGTAATTTTTCTCTGCGAATATTTTCTTGTTCACTTAAATGCTGACTCATAAATCTCAATTAAAAATTGGCTGCGAAGATAAGAAAGCCAACGATTACAAGTATTAGAGATTCTCTTTATAAATATTGGGTTTATTTATAGTCATTAATCTATTTCGTAAATCGTCAGAAATTGGTTGCCAACCAAATTGTTCGTATAAACCATGTGCATCTTTAGTTGTAAGTAACCATCTTCTTAATCCTTGCAGTTCTGGGTGTTCATGAATCACTTGCATTAACCATTTACCTAAACCGTTTCCATGTTCAAAGGGCAAAATAAAAACATCTGCTAGGTAAGCAAATGTTGCTTTATCCGAAATTACTCTTGCAAAACCTATTTGTTCAATATTTCTATATACCCCAAAACACAAAGAGTTTTCAATGGCTCTTTCAACTGTTGTTCTTGGAATTTTTTCTGCCCAATAAGATTCTTTTGTAAGATAATTATGAACAGACTCTATTTGAATTAAAGATGGATCTGTGCTTATTAATAAATCATCTTTTGATTGTTGATAAAATTTATTGTTCATTAAATAATTTTTTATAGACCTCAGATTTAGATAAACTAATTATATCTCCAGATTGCATGTTTGTTAATACGATGTTCTCAATTCTATTACGAATTAATCTTAATGTTGGGAAACCAACAGCTGCAGTCATTTTTCTTACTTGTCTGTTTTTACCTTCTATCAATTGTAAACTTATCCAACTAGTTGCAATATTTTTTCTAAATCTGATGGGAGGATTTCTTTCTGCAACTATTAGTTCTTTGAGTTGTTGAACATTTGTAGGTTTTGTATGATACAATTTTCCATCAACAGAAATAGCAACTCCAACTTGTAATTGTTGTAAAGCATCTTTAGTTATTTCTCCTTCTACTTGCACCCAATATTCTTTTACATGTTGATGGCTTGGATGCAATAATTTTTGATTTAAACTTTTATCATTTGTGAGTATTAATAATCCTTCAGAATCAAAATCTAATCGTCCAACAGCATAAATATCTTTTTCTACTTTAAAAAAATCTGCAAGCGTTTTTTTGTTTTCAACTTTTGAAAATTGAGAAAGTACTTGAAATGGTTTATAAATTATAAAGTAGTGTAGTGGCTTCAAATGCAGTGTTTATAGGTATTACAAAGAAATAAAATTTTTATTTTCTGTCAATAAAAAAAGTCTCACAATTGCGAGACTTTATATATGGATGGGTTAGTAAGTACCGGGAACTATTAATTCCCACCACAATATTAATTATAGATTTCACTACTACAAAAATTATTTACAAATTTTTTATTCACATTTATATTAAAAATGTGCATTGCATGTTTTTCATTATGCACATTTAAAGATTTCGCAACAGAAAAAAAATATAAAGGCATTGATAAAAAATTAAATTGAAACTATAGAGAACCAATTTTTGAAACTTAAGGAAAACATATAATAAAATACTTATCGAAATCAATTTCATAAAAAACTAGTAGCTATTTTTGTTTACTAAATAATTATATGAAATTCTCAAAACCTTTATCCATACAATTTGTAGCTGAATTGATTCATGCTAGTATTCATGGAAATGATATTAATAAAGCATTTGGTATTAATGAAATACATAAAGTTGAAGTTGGAGACATTTGTTTTGTAGATCATCCAAAGTATTATGATAAATGTTTAAGTAGTGCAGCAACCATCATCATTATTAATAATAAAGAAGTTAACATTCCTCAAGGAAAAACTTTATTGTTTGTTACAGATCCTTTTGAAGCTTATTTAAAAATTGTTGACACTTTCAAACCATTTACACCTTCAAATAAAAGCATTAGTGATACTGCAATTATTGGTGACGGTACTATTATTATGCCTAATAGTTTTATTGGAAATAATGTAATCATTGGTAAAAACACTGTCATTCATCCAAACGTAACTATTCATGCTGATGCAGTGATTGGTAACAATGTTATCATTCAATCAGGAACAGTAATAGGTAGTGATGCTTTTTATTACAACACAAAAAAAAATAGGGAGCTTTGGTTTAAAAGAATGAAGAGTTGTGGAAATGTGATTATTGAAGACAATGTTGAAATTGGTGCATGCTGTACCATTGATAGAGGTGTAACGGCTTCAACAGTAATTGGCAAAGGAAGTATCATGGATAATCATGTACACATTGGTCATGATGTAAGTGTTGGCAAAAACTGTTTATTTGCTGCACAAGTTGGTATTGCAGGTGCTACAGTAATTGAAGATGGTGTTACACTTTGGGGTCAAGT
>JAYVBS010000245.1:0-2538 GCA_043750315.1 Chitinophagaceae bacterium | reverse complement strand
ATTTTTCCATCAATAAAATTTAATAAATTTTCTACAGGTGCTTCACCATCATCGAGTGTAATAAAATCAATAAACTCAAAAACTCGAACATCCTTAATGTCACGTAATTCAGTATTGGCAAAACCTCCACCAAAAGCAATTTTTATTTTTGGATAATGTTGTTTAATGAATTGACCACATCTTAATGCTGCAAAAACATTTCCTGGAAATGGAACAGAAATGCAAACTAATTTTGGATTTAAGGTTTGAAGTTTAAGGTTTAAAGTTGTGATTAATATTTCATCAATAAAGCTTAAAGATTGTTGTAATGATTGATAGAGTTCATCAAAGCTATTGGCACTTCTTGCCAACTTTTCAGCATATCTACTAAAGCCAAAATGAGGGTCAATACATTCTTTTATGAAGTCTGATAAATCCTCCAAATACATAGTAGCAAAGTGTTTGGCTTTATCTTGAATGCCCATTTTTCCAAAAGCCCAATTGCTATCATCAATTTGTTGAAATCTTTCAGCTTCTGGTAAAAAATTTCTTGATGCAATAAAATGAGCTATGGTTGAATTTTTTCCTTGCAAAAAAAGGATTACATCATCAATCGAGTTGATATAATTATCTTTTAAGAAAAATATTCTTTTTGCGTTTGCAGATCTGTCTTCTTTTTCCTGATATAATCTAAAAACTTCAGTCAATCCTTTTTTAGAAAACAATTGTAAAGTGACTTCAATACCTAAATCTGCTTGATGACTAGTAATTTGTTTCGTATTCAAAAATCCTTTTAAATATGCCGTTGCAGGGTATGGCGTATTTAATTGTGTAAAAGGTGGAGTGATTAAAAGAATTGATGTATTCAAAAGTTATTATTGAATTACGAAGTTATTATTTGAAAATAAATAAAACTACTTATTCCATTTTAACTAATAAACTAATCAACCAATCATCCAATTCCAAATAATCCTCTCACTTCATTTGAACTTAATTATTTTTGTCATCCTTTTAATCATAATATAAAATTAGTATATGCAAGTTTGGAACGATTATCAAAAACAACATCAAGATAGATTTTTAAATGAAATGCTCGATTTATTACGCATTCCTTCAGTTAGTGCAAAGTCTGAACATAAAGCTGATATGTTGAAATGTGCTGAAGCAGTAAAACAAAACTTATTATCTTCTGGTTGTACCAAAGCAGAAGTACTGGATACTGATGGTTTTCCTGTTGTTTATGGAGAAAAAATAATTGATCCTGCAAAGCCGACAGTTTTGGTATATGGTCATTACGATGTGCAACCTCCTGAACCTTTAGAACTTTGGAATAGTGGTCCATTTGATCCTGTAATTAAAGATGGTAAAGTGTTTGCACGTGGTTCTGCTGATGATAAAGGTCAATTTTATATGCATGTAAAAGCATTAGAAACCATGGTTAAAACAAATACTATGGAAACGAATATTAAATTTTTAATTGAAGGTGAAGAAGAAATTGGTTCTCCAAATTTGGGAAAATTCGTTGCTCAAAACAAAGAATTGCTTAAAGCAGATGTAATTCTAATAAGTGACAGTTCTATGTTAAGCATGGAAAATCCATCATTAGATACTGGAGTTAGAGGATTGTCTTACATTGAAGTTGAAGTTACAGGTGCTAATAGAGATTTACATAGTGGAACTTATGGTGGTGCAGTTGCAAATCCAATTACCATTCTTGCTCAAATGATTGCTAGTTGTCATGATGAAAACAATCACATCACTATTCCAAATTTTTATGATGATGTTGCAGTTGCTACAAAAGAAGAAAGAGAATTATTAAATGCTGCACCTTATGATGAAAAAGAATATATGGATGAACTTGGAGTAACAGCTTTGTGGGGAGAAAAAGGTTATACAACTTACGAAAGAACTGGTATTCGACCAACTTTAGAAGTAAATGGAATTTGGGGAGGGTACACTGGTGAAGGTGCTAAAACTGTTTTACCCTCAAAAGCATTTGCAAAGATTTCAGCACGTTTAGTGCCTAATCAAACTTCAGAAAAAATTACAGGAATCCTAATTAATTATTTTAAAACTATTGCTCCAAAAGGTGTTGAAGTAAAAGCTTCATTGCATCATGGTGGTGAACCTTATATGACTCCAATTGATAGTAAGGGGTATAAAGCAGCATCAAAAGCAGTTGAAAAAACTTTTGGCAAAGCACCAATACCAGTTCGTGGGGGAGGTAGCATACCTATTTGTTCTATTCTTGAAAGAGAATTAGGAATTAAAATTGTGTTTATGGGTTTTGGTTTAGATAATGATAACTTACACAGTCCCAACGAAAAATACAACTTAGAAAACTATTATAAAGGCATTGAAACCATTCCTTATTTCCATAAATATTTTGCAGAAGTAAATTAATGTGATAATAGTATTGAATTTCTAAGGATTTTTTCATCTAATTTGGCTGTAACTCCCTACTTTTGCAGCCCCAATTCTGTTTTGGCAGAATCGTTTTAGTGTAAAACTGAAATGTCCATTGGGATAAACCAAATTATTAAACAAAAAAACAGAGTA
>JAYVBS010000244.1:0-2539 GCA_043750315.1 Chitinophagaceae bacterium | reverse complement strand
ACCAGTATTTAATGAGATTGATTGGTCGGCTAAAATGTTACCATAAAATACAGAATTAGTACCTAAGGTTGCAGAAGAACCTACAGACCAATAAATATTTTTTGCTTGGGCACCGCCACTTAAAATAACTCCTGTTCCAGGCAATGTTGTTAATGTAGAACCCATTTTAAAAATAAACACTGCATTTGCATCTCCTTTTGCATCAATTGTTACATTGCCAGCAGATAACATTACAGATGTTGAATTAGAATATAATCCTGGAGCTAATGTTAATCCACTTAAATCACCTGGTAAACTAATTGCACCTGTTGATCTTGCTTGTGCTTCATTATAAGCTGTGGTTAAATCTATTTTAGCTTGTGCAGCAACTGGGTTTGCAGCATGTATTGTTCCAATTACTATTCCTGGAGGAAAACCAGTAATTGTGCCTGTTGGACTAGTTCCTAAATCTCCTGTAATAATTGTATTACCTGTATTGGTAACACCTGCACCAGCAAGTATAGCAAAATTTCCTGCGGTACCTAAATTAATTCCACCAGTACCTATAGTTGTGCCTGTTGTAAACGACCATGTATAATTATTTGCTAAAGTATTACCTGAAATATCTTTTGCACTTGTTGATATTGTAGCTGTATAAATACTATTTGTTTGAAAATTATTTATAGGATTAAAAGTTGCTGTAGTTCCTGAATAAGTTACATCTCCAACAACATTTGTAGTGCCTTGTTTTAATGTATAGGATAATGAATTTATTGTGGTTGGATTCATAGTTTTACTAAAATTGGCAATTACATTTTTACTAAGAGAAACCGCTGTTGCATTATTTATAGGATCTGTTGAAATTACTGTGGGTGCTACAACATCTGTAGTTGTGCCTGTGGTAAAGCTCGAAATAAAATTTGCTGCTAATGCATTTCCCGAAACATCTTGAGTTCCTGTTGTTATAGTTGCTGTGTAACTTGTATTTGAACTAAGATTTGCAGTAGGTGTAAAAATTGCAGAATTTCCAGAATAAGAAACCGAACCTGCAATGGCTGTTGTTCCTTGCTTTAATAAATAGGTAGTTGAATTAATGGTTTGAGGATTCATGCTTTTATTAAAAAAAGCTACTACTTTTTTATTAAGAGGCACTGCAGTTGCAGCATTAGCAGGATCTGTAGAGGTAACTATTGGAGCAGTAACATCACTTGATGTGCCTGTTGTGAAAGTCCATACATAATTATTTACTATTGCATTACCTGTAACATCTTTAACACTATTAGTAACAGTAGCAGTATAAGTTGTATTTAAATTAAAGTTTGATGAAGCAGTAAATACTGCTGTTGAACCTGTTGAACTTATAGTACCTAATATGTTTGTTGTACCTTGCTGTAAATAAAATGTTGAACTAGTAATGGAAGACCCATTCATGGCTTCACTAAAGTTTACTACTACTTTTTTATTTAATGCTATTCCAGTTGAAGCATTTATTGGATCAGTTGATACAACTACTGGGCAATTATCAGTAGTTTCTCCAATAAAATCAGCTTTTTTACATTGAAAAAAAAGAGTAGTAAAAATAAAAATCATTATCAGATTAAATTTAGAAAGCAATAACAATTTGTTATTTGTTATGCTAGCTTTACTCTTTTGTTCTACAATACTTTTAAATTTTTTCATAATTATTAAGTGTATAAATTGTTTGTTATATTTTCATTTTTATACAATGCAAACTTCAATAGATAATTATTCTAAAGCATTACACTTTAAACACTAATCATTACAACTTTCACGTATTTTTTTTAATAAAAATAAGAATTAAGAAAAAAGAAAATAAAAAAACCGGCTTAGAAATTAATCTTAAGCCGGTAATAATAAAATAGGAATCCACCTACTTTTTGTCTCTATTAGTTTTATAACCCCAAAGCTGAACATGAGCTTTTTTATCTTTACGATTTGGAAGTGTTTTATAAATGAAAACAATTTTCTTTAGATCTCTTTCTCCACCATTTAAATCAATTACCCTGCTTTCGCCTGGTGATTTTATGGTTTCGTTAATATGAATACTTTGCATATCCCCACTTGCGTAATACACTTCTAAATCAGAAATAATAATGGGTGCTACAGAAACTTTAAATTTAATTGTTGAAAATCTTCTAGAGCCTATAATAGTTATGGCATCTCTGTCTTTTTGAAAATTCACTCTGGTATGGCCAATTTTATGCCAACCCATTTTATCGCTAATTACAATTTTAGGAACTTGTGCAAACGATGTGCTATAACTACTTGCCATAGCAATTAAAATAATAAATAATATTTTTTTCATTTTATAATTTTTTTTCCGTTGAACTGTGGAAGAGTTGTAATGAAATTATTACACTACAAAATTGATGAAAAAGGAAGCTATTAACCTTACACATGGATAGTAATAAATTACATATTTTACTTGCTTTAACCTATCATCTTTTTTACATTCTCTCTACATACCAATTTAATTGCTTTGTAACTTTTTTGTGCTCAAAATAATTTGTAATGGTTTTTTTAATTCTCATAAAAGCAG
>JAYVBS010000243.1:0-2552 GCA_043750315.1 Chitinophagaceae bacterium | reverse complement strand
GGCGATGTTTTACTGCTATACACATTATTTTGTTCTACCAAAACAGTATTTTTAGCTGGGTCATAAATTTTCACCTCTCCAAGTTTATTTGTTATAACAAAGTATTCAACTGGATAAGTATAATGTGTTACACAATCTCCATTTGCCTGATAAAATACTTGAGATTTTAAAGTAATAGACTTTCCTCTATCTAATTGCTTTAATTCTACATTGGCTTGTATCCGTTCTATCGTGATTATTTTTACTGAAAAAAAAGTAGTCGTAAATAAAATCACCAGCAATGTTAAGTTTTTCATCATAAAATATTATCTTTTTACCTCGCCAAATTAACAGCACGTTTTTCACGAATAACTGTTACTTTAATTTGACCTGGATAGATCATATCAGTTTGTATTCTTTGGGCAATTTCGAAACTTAATTTATCACTTTCGGCATCAGTTACTTTATCGGCTTCTACTATAACTCTTAATTCTCTACCAGCTTGTATAGCATAAGCTTTTTCAACTCCTTGATAATTCATAGCCAACGTTTCTAAATCTTTAATACGTTGCAAATACTGTTGCATCATTTCTCTTCTTGCTCCTGGTCTTGCTCCACTAATGGCATCACAAGCTTGAATAATTGGAGAAATTACAAATGTCATTTCCATTTCGTCGTGGTGAGCACCAATTGCATTTACAACAGCAGGATTTTCACCATATTTTTCAGCAAGTTTTGCTCCTAATAATGCATGGCTTAATTCTGTTTCTTCATCAGGCACTTTACCAATATCATGCAACAATCCAGCACGTTTTGCAAGCTTTGGATTTAAACCTAATTCACTTGCCATGATTGCACAAAGATTTGCTGTTTCTCTGCTATGCATCAATAAATATTGACCATAAGAAGAACGGAAACGCATTTTACCAACAATACGAACCAACTCTTTATGCAACCCATGAATACCTAATTCAATAACAGTTCTTTCTCCAATCTCAACAATTTGAGCTTCTAATTGTCCACGTGTTTTTTCAACTACTTCTTCAATACGTGCAGGATGTATTCTTCCATCAGCAACCAATCTTTGCAAACTTAAACGTGCAATTTCTCTACGCAAAGGATCAAATGAAGAAAGCAAAATAGCTTCAGGTGTATCATCAACAATTAAATCTACTCCTGTAGCTGCTTCAATAGCTCTAATATTTCTTCCTTCTCTGCCAATGATTTGACCTTTAATTTCATCAGATTCTAAATGAAAAACTGTAACTGTATTTTCAATGGCTTGTTCAGAAGCGGTTCTTTGAATGCTTTGAATGATGATTTTACGAGCTTCTTTATTCGCTTTTTCTTTAGCATTTTCAATAATTTCTTGTTGAATTACTAAGGCTCTTGTTTCTGCTTCGTGTTTTAAACTTTCTATTAATTGTGATTTCGCTTCTTCTGCAGTAAGATTAGCAATTTTCTCTAATCTTTTAATGTGTTCTTCTTGATGTTTTTCAAGTTCAGTTCTCTTTTGATTAACAACTTCTATTTGTCTATTTAAATTTTCTTTGATTACTTCATTTTCTTTTACTTGCTTATCAATTGCAGCATCTTTTTGATTTAATGAAATTTCTTTTTGCTTAATCTTATTTTCGCCTTCATTAATTTTTCTGTTACGCTCGTTTATTTCTTTATCGTATTCAGATCTTAACTGAACGAATTTTTCTTTAGCCTCAAGTTCTTTTTCTTTTCTAATATTGTCTGCTTGTAATTTAGCTTCTTTAACAATATCTTTTGCTTGACTATTTGATTCTGAAATTAGCTTTTCTGCATCTTGAATTTTTTTTTGTGCTGCTTCAACTTCTTTTTTAGTATTTTTAGTAAAAGCAAACTTGCCAATTATTGCTCCAATGATTAATGATGCAAGTCCTATAATTATATTGATGGGATCCATTTGTATTATTTAATTGTTTAACGATATGTTTAATTAACTTACTCATAGTAAAGTGAGTTGGCAGCGAAGATAACAAAATCAAGTGATGAAATTACTAGCTATGAAATAATTCTAGTTCAACCCCATAGCATCATAAAATTTTAGCATTTATAAAGACTTTTTAACAAACTTAATTGGTTACTTTTAATGATATAAGTAATTAAAATGTAGGAATAATTTGTTTGTTAATGAAGATATTGAATAAGATATGTTTATTGGTATTATTGTATTTGTGCAGTAGCTTTTTTACAATTTCTAAGGCTCAAACTAGTGAATATGATACATTAAAAGTATATGCTTGGGTAAGCCCAGAAGGTGATACTTTGCCTCTCAATTATTTGTCTTGGATAACAGTTGAAACTCATAGAAAGCTTACTGCTGAACAAAGAAAACAAAAAGCAGAATGGACCAGATTACGAAATGCAGTTTATGTAACCTATCCTTATGCTTTAGCAGCATCAAGAATAATGAATGAAATTAATAGTAAATTAATAGGCGTTAAGGAAAGAAAAGATAGGAGAGCCATCATTAAAACAAGAGAAAAAGAGTTGAGAACAGAGTTTGCCGATAGGTTAACTAATCTTTCTATTTATCAGGG
>JAYVBS010000242.1:0-13447 GCA_043750315.1 Chitinophagaceae bacterium | reverse complement strand
TATGCCTCTTGTAAAAGGAAATTGGCCAGGAAGTTCTGTTGACAGTTGACCGTCAACAGTCGACTGTTCATAGATTTCTTTTATTTCAATTCCACTATCAGTAAATTTTTTCGACATATTATTCTTTTATAACTTTTAACTATAAACTATAGTCTATTGACCATGGACTATCAACTACCATCTACATAATTTTCTTTGCTTAATCTGCTAATACTTCTCCAACAATTTCAGCTAGTCTTCCTTTTTTATCGTTCATTAAAAAATCTAAAATAATTTTATTTAAATCACCACCAGTTGCATGTTCTGGTAGTGAAGATGCAATTTGATTTATGATGAGCATATTTTGTTCTCTTAAATTTTTTAAAGCATTCCAAGCATCGGCACTCACATAAATTTGTTGAGAAAGATTGTAATCAAATTCTTCTCTAATGGTTTGCAAAAGCAACATTTGCATATCTCTAGCAGTTGCATCTGAAACATTTAATCGAGCAATTAAGTTATTTAATGCTATTCTATTACAAAGCACAATTAATCTTTCATAAGCTTGTAATTGAATTTGTTTAGATTGATCGGATGCTAACTCTTTTTTAGTTTCTTGTTTAAAAAATCTTAGCCACACATAAAAAGAGCCCATTATAAAAATGATGATTGAAATGATAAATAAAGTACTTGAGTCCATCTGATTTTTTTACAAATATAGTTTGAGAAGTTTTGTACGAATTAATTTCAATCGAATAATAAAATTGCATTAACCTAGAATTTAATTTCTATAAACGAAACCCGAAATATTAAATAACTGTATTTTTTTATTTTTCTTTGCCTAATAAAATTAATTTATGGATTCAATTACATCAGTTCCAATTCAATTTACAGATTATGCAATAGCTGAAATAAAAAGACTTTTGAATGAAGATGGATTTGATATAACTCAAAAACTAAGAGTAGGTGTTAAGGGAGGTGGTTGTAGTGGTATGACTTATATTTTAGGTTTTGATGCTGCAACAAGTGAAGATGAAGTTTATGAAGCAAATGGTGTTGAATTTATTATGAATAAAAATCATGGCTTATACTTACTTGGTATGCAAATAGATTGGCAAGGAGGATTAAATAGCAGAGGCTTTACATTTACTAACCCTAATGCAAGCTCAACTTGTGGCTGTGGAACTTCATTTGCTGTATAAAATTTACAAATTATTTTTGTAGTAATTCAGCATAATTTCAAATATCTTTTCTTTTAGTTCTGAACTTGTAATATTTTCTGAAGAAACTGGCTCTAGAAAATGCATTTCTAATTTAGCAGGCAACAAATAAAAAAATTTATTTACCGGCATTGCTTTTCCTGTATTAAATAATAATGACGGAATAATTTCAGTTTTTGTTTCAACAGCTAATTTAAAAGCACCTTCATAAAAGGGTTTTAGTAATTCTTTGGTTCTATTTCTTGAACCTTCTGGGTAAATACACATGTAAATTTTTTGTGCCAACACTTTCTTCATGTACTCATAACTTGATCTTCTGCTTTTATCATCTTTTCTATCTACTAGTACAGATCCTTTTTTATAAAACAAACCAAATAAAGGAATTTTACTCATAGATTTTTTTGCTATGGTTTTATTTGGACCAGGAATAAAAGGACAAGAAAGTGGCACATCTAAAAAAGTATTGTGATTAAATGTTAATATATATGTTTCTCCTTTTTTAAAATGTTCCTTCCCTTTTATTTTTATGCTACAGCCAATTAATGTAAGCCAAACACTCATCCAAATTTTAGAAACTTTAATAAATAAATATTGACCTTTTGCCCCTTTTACAATACCAGTTAATAATGATGGGATAAGAATAATTAAAAATGTACTTACAAAAGTTAATAACCCCCAAAGAGCCCAAAATCTTGCAAATATTTCTAAAAAATAGTAACTAATTTTTTTCATAATGTTCTACATAATTTTCCAATCTATAGGATCTAAACCTTGATGAACTAACAATTCGTTAGTTCTACTAAAATGTTTGCAACCAAAAAATCCTCTATCAACACTAAAAGGAGATGGATGTGGTGCTTTTAATACATGATGTTTAGTTTCATCTATTAGTACTTGCTTTTGTTGTGCAAAATTGCCCCATAATAAAAAAACAATTCCCTTCTTTTGTTCAGATATTTTTTTTATTATAGCATCCGTAAAATGCATCCAACCAATTTTACTATGACTAGCAGGTTCATTTGCCCTAACAGTTAAAATTGAATTTAATAACAACACTCCTTGAGTTGCCCAATTAGTTAGGTTGCCAGATTTTGAAATCGGTAACCCAATATCTGAATTTAATTCTTTATAAATATTTTGTAAAGATGGTGGTATTTTCATTCCATTGGGAACGCTAAAACTCAAGCCCATGGCTTGGTTAGGATTATGATAAGGGTCTTGACCCAGTAGTACAACTTTAACTTTATCAAAAGGTGTTTTGTCGAAAGCATTAAAAATTAAATTGCCAGCAGGATAAATAATTTCTTTAGTTGCTTTTTCAGTTTTAAGATGGGTGATAATTTGTAAGAAATAATCTTTTCTAAATTCTTCTTTTAAAATTTCTTTCCAACTATTTTCAATTTTAACATCCATTAAATGAAATTAAAATTATTTTTCTTTTTTTTCTTCTAACAATTCTGCAATTAATTTTTCTAGTTCTTTAACTCTTTTTTCAAGTTCAGGTAAATTTCTACTAATGGCCTGGCTTCTTAAAGCTGCATTATAGTCATAAGCTGGTGTTGCAGTAACTGCAGTATTAGGTGTTTTAATAGATTTTGAAACGCCACTTTGAGCATTAATTTTACTTCCGTCTGCAATAGTTATATGGCCAACAATACCTGCTTGTCCACCCATCATAATATTCTTTCCAAGTTTTGTGCTGCCACTAATTCCTGCTTGTGCAGCAATTACGGTGTTTTCTCCCACTTCTACATTATGTGCAATTTGAATTAGATTATCGAGCTTAGCACCCTTATGAATTATAGTGCTTCCTATGGTTGCTCTATCAATAGTGGTATTTGCACCAATTTCAACATCATCTTCGATAATTACATTTCCCAACTGAGGTATTTTATCATATGTGCCATCTTGTTGAGGTGCAAAACCAAAACCATCACTTCCAATAACTGTACCTGCATGTATAATAACACAATTACCAATTACACAATCATTATACACTTTAACACCAGCATGTAAAACTGTGTTTGAACCAACTTTTACATTTTTACCTAAACAAACACTTGCATGAATTTTTGAGTTTTTATCGATTGTAACATTTTCATCAATATAAGCAAATGCTGCTACATATACAGATTCATGAATCTTCGCAGTTTTTGCAATAAAAGAAGGTTCTTGAATTCCAGATAATTGCTGTGATAAAATTTCTTGATATTTTGATAATAAAATTGCAAAAGCATTATAAGCATCAGTTACACGAATGATTGCAGATGCAATAGGTTGTTTTAATTGATAATTTTCTGATAGTAAAACAACTGAAGCATTTGTTGTATATAAATACTCTTCGTATTTTAAATTAGCTAAAAAAGCAAGCTGACCTTCCTTTGCTTCTTCTATTTTGCCAAAAGAATTTATTATCATATTAGCATCACCTTCTACTCTTCCATTTACAAGTAAAGCAATTTGTGATGCAGTGAATGTCATGTAGTATTTATTAAATAATTAGAATTGGTTATAACAAATTGAAATAGATGATTATTCAAATTTGTTACAAAATAACCTACAGTATGGAGCAAATATAAAATTTTTTAACTGGGTTTGTGATAGTTTTATGAATTAAGGTGTTATCAATTGTAGAAATATCTTGAACTGTACCATCTTTAAACAAAATATTTATCTTCTCATCATCAGTTTTATAAATGGTATTTGATATTTCACCAGTGAAAGCTAAGTAACTAGCATCGCTTAAACTAACATTAAATTTTGCAGCTAAATCTTGATGTTTTTGATGAATCAGTTCAGCTGAAATTTCTGTTGATTGAAACTTCAATTTAAACAATTTTCTATTCAGTATTCCTTTACAAAGTGTTGATAGGATCATATCACTATTGTTACTCCATTTCTTTATTGCAAATTCAAAATCTATATCATCTATTTGGCAAAATTTATGTACTACAACATCATCAATTATTCCATTAAATTCAAATAAAAAATAATCTGTACCACTTCCTGTTTTAACAGATTCCTTATCTGTTAAACAAATTTCTTTAACACGTTTTAAAATCTTTACAAGCATTTCTTCAGCAGCTAAAACAGCTTTATGTAAATAGGCTTGCCAATACATTAACCTTCTTGCTATTAAAAATTTCTCAATACTGTAAATTCCTTTTTCTTCAACCATCAATTCATTATTATGTACAACAAGCATTTTAATAATTCTATCATATCCAATTACACCTTCACTTACACCAGTAAAATAACTATCACGTGTTAAATAATCCATTCTGTCAACATCTAATTGTCCACTAACCAATTGGTATAAAAACTTTTTGTGATATTTATTTTGAAAGATTGAAATACATAATTCAAGGGCTCCACTGAATTCCACATTCATTTTTTTCATTATGTGAATTCCTAATTCTTCATGATCAATTCCAGAAAGAAATTCTTCTTCCAGTGCATGCGAAAATGGGCCATGGCCAATATCGTGTAATAAAATAGCTGCTTTTGTAGCTGTTTCTTCTTCAATAGTAATTTCAACACCCTTTGCTTTAAGTTCAGTTAAAGCCATACACATTAAATGATATGCTCCTAAACTATGATGTAATCTGGTATGAACAGCACCGGGGTAAACCAAATATGCTAAAGCCATTTGATGAATTCTTCTCAACCTTTGGTAGTATGGATGAGCAATAATGTTAAAAATTAATGGATGATTTATAGTGATAAAACCATAAACAGGATCATTAATAATTTTTTGTTGAGTCATTGAAATAATTGATAATAATTATTGTTAAAATCTTAGTCAGTTGTTGTAGCAATTTTTCAATATAAAATCACTACAATGCTGTGATTGTTAGGTGAATAAATTAAATCACCAATTATCTTTTTTATTTAATTCTATTGTTAAATCATCTACATAATTATTAAATTTAATTTTGAGAGATTTTATTGCAGCTTGATAGTTTAGTTGCATATTTTCATCATTAGTAAAGGGTAGTTTCCATCCTTGTGGAAAATTAGAGAATAGTTTACTGCTAAAATTAATACCCCCTCCATTTCTTACAACAAAAAGTAAATCGTCAATAGTAAATCTAAATTTGCCGTTCTTTAATTCTACTTTCCAATTAAAATTATAAGCATGGTACCAATATCCTCTTTTTTCAACACCTTTATTATTTGTCCATCTATATTCGAAGTCAGAAATTTCACCTTTCCCTGAAATAATACCACTTTCTCTCTCTTGAACGAAAGTTGCTGCTTTTGAATTAACAAATACTTTACTCAACCATATTAAGGCTTTATCATAACCATCAGTTTTGGTCATTCCAGCTATATCAACTATTCTTACATAATTGATTAAACTATCTTGGCTATTTACATACTTAACTAAAAAAGTCAGAGCAAAAAGTAATAAAATTTTCTTCATAATTAATTATTTAATTAATCTATTTACCTAGTTCCAAAAACCACATTGTTTTAGCAGGAATTTCAAAATTATCTTCTAAAACTTTTCCGCTAATAATATCTTTTGCTGTCTTCAAATTTTTTGTTCTTTCTGAATAATCATTGAAATGAATTTGCTTTTCATTTTCAGCTGTATTCATAACACACATGATTGTCTGCTTTTCATCATATCTAAAATAAACATACAATCCATCTTTAGGCACATACTGCATGAGTTTGCCAGTAGTAATAGCACTTGATTTTTTTCTATAATTAGCCAATGTTTTTACATAATTCTGCATATCTTTTTCATCAATAGTTAGATTAACTCCAGTAAATGCATTTTTTATATCGCCTTCCCAACCACCAGGAAAATCTAAACGAACCCAACCATCCGGATTTGTTGCACCTTTCATTAAAACTTCTGAACCGTAATATGTTTGTGGTATGCCTCGACAAGTAAATAACCATGCAAAAGCCATTTTCATTTTGGCAATATCTTCTCCAAAGCTGCTAAAGGTTCTGGTTAAATCATGATTATCTAAAAAGATTACATTTCTCATTGGGTCTTTATATAAATAATCAAAACTTAATGTAGAATATAATTTACTTACACCATCAGTCCATCCAAATTTTTCATTTAAAGCAGGTGTAATGCCATAAAATAAAGTTTGAAAATCTGTTACAGCCTTAAGATTGCTTTTAAAAGGAATATTTAAATTATTTTCAGAGAAATAAGCCTGACTTGGAACTCCATGCACCCATGTTTCACCAAACATGGTCATCTTTGGATATTCATCAACTATTGCTTGATTGCATCTGTTCATGAATGGTAAATCGTTATACAAATAAGTATCAATTCTCCAGCCGTCAACGCCAAACTCTTCTACACTCCAAATTGCATGTTGAATTAAGAATTTCTGTACATCTGGATTGGCATGATTCCAATCTGGCATTTGTTCTGTAAACCAACCATCTTGTGAAATTTTAAAATCATGTTTAGAAGCATATGGATCAAATAATGGTTGATCTTTATAACTAGTTTTAGTGAATTTATCCCATTGATGCCACCAATTTTTTGAAGGAGGATCTGTGAATAAAATATGTTTATGACCTACGTGATTATACACTGCATCTTGTATAAGTTTCATACCATTTTTATGCAAATCGTCACTTAAATTTTTATAAGCAGTTGCACCACCAAATCTAGGATCAATTGAATAATGGTTGGTAAATGCATAACCATGTTCAGTTCTGTTAGGTTGGTTATTTTCTAAAACTGGAGTCATCCATAAAGCAGTTACACCTAAGTCTTTTAAATAATCTACATGGTTTATAACGCCTTGTAAATCTCCCCCATGTCTTAAATAAATAGAATCTCTATCAAGGGTTTGGTCAAGCATACCATCAACAATATCATTGGTTTTATTTCCATTACTAAATCGTTCTGGCATTAATAAATAAATAAAATCTTTTGAGGTTACACCTTGAGCAAATGAAGTTCCCCTTCCAGTTCTTTTTTTCTTTAATTCAAAATTAAAATCGACTTTTTCTTTGGTTGAATTAGACAGAATGTTAAAAGCTACACTACCAGTTTTTGTTGTTGGAGCAATAGAAATATCAATAGATAAATATCTCGTGTTTTCTTGCAATGTTGTTTTAATAATTTTTACACCAGGATATTTGGTTGTAACAATTACTTTATCTCCAAACTTATTTCCTTCTTCTCTTTGTATTAACAATTGAATGTTGCTATGCTTCATACCAACCCACCAATTTGTAGGGAAAACTGATACTTGAGAAAAAGTAAAAACACAAAAAGTGAAATTAAAAATTAAAGAGAAAAATATTCTTTTCATTTGTAAGTAATTTTTAGTTATCATCATCATCTTTAACCCAAAGAGTTAATATACCTGCAATAATCATAGAAGCACCACCAAGAGAAATGGTACTTAATGTATTTGCATTAAAAACTTTCATAGTAAAATAGCCTAAAATGGTAGCAGCTACTATTTGAGGTATTACAATAAAAAAATTGAATACACCCATATAATAACCCATTTTATTTGGTGGTAACGAGCCCGATAAAATGGCATAAGGCATTGATAGAATGCTTGCCCAAGCAATACCTACCATACCCATACTTATTATAATATATTGTGGATTGCTAAACCAACTAACACTCATTAAACCAATTCCACCAATAACTAAACAAACTAAATGCGTAATTTTTCTATTGGTTTTAAAAGCTATTAATGGAATAATAAACGCAAAAACGGCTGCCATACCATTACGTACAGATGAGCAAACACTTAACCAATCGGCACCATTATTATATTCTTTTTTTACCCTTTCAAATTCTAATTTATTGGTATTATTGAAAACATGATTAGCAGAATCTGCATAATGGTTAGCTAGGTTTATTGAAATGGTTACTGGATTTTGATTAGCCCTGTATTCACTGATTTCGTTAATATCTGCTTGTAAAGATTTAAATATTTTTTTTGTTTTTTCATCATTATTAGTTTGAGATAAAACCGACTGAATATCTTTCTCCATCATGTTTACAGCAATTTTATCTACTTTCATATTATACTTATTGCTTGTTACAGCATTGGTACTATAAATCCACATGGCAAATAATGCAAACCAAGTAAAAAATTGTACTAATGCTAATTGTGCCATAGCTTTTGGCATTTTAAAAATTCCTCCAAAAGTTTCTACAACACCATCCCAAAAACTGGTTTGTTTTTTTTCTTGTTTAAATTTTTCTAGATCTTCTGGTGGAAATTCTTTAGTTGTAAAAACCGTGTACATTACTGAACTTATAAATACAATGCCTCCTAAATAAAAACTCCATTTAACAGAGTCCGGAATTTTACCACTTTCTGCTGTGTTTTGTACATGAAAAACATTTGTAAAAATCCAAGGTAATAAAGCTGCAATTACAGAACCAATGCCAATAAAAAAACTTTGCATGGCAAAACCTGTAGTTCTTTGTTTTGCAGAAAGTTTATCGCCAACAAATGCCCTAAATGGTTCCATAGAAATGTTTATAGAAGCATCAAGTATCCAAAGCATGCCACCAGCAATCCAAAGTGTAGGTGAGTTAGGCATTACAAATAATGCAAGTGTTGCAAGTATTGCACCAATAAAAAAGAAAGGTCTTCTCCTGCCCCAATAAGGGTGCCACGTTCTATCACTAATATATCCAATAATGGGTTGCACAATTAAGCCTGTAACAGGAGCTGCAATCCATAAAATAGGAATTTCATCTTTATTTGCACCAAGAGTTTCAAATATTCTACTAACGTTTGAGTTTTGAAGTTCAAAACCAAATTGAATTCCTAGAAAACCAAAACTCATATTAAAAATTTGCCAAAAAGAAAGTTTAGGTTTCTGCAATAAATCACTCATATTTAAATTGATTTTGGAATGTGTATTTTGTACAGCTATCGAAATTAAGGGAATAAATAATTCTGTGCAGCAATTTTACTATCGTTAGTTAGTATTTTTTCAATTCATTACATTTGCTAAAATTTAATACATGGATATTAAGAATAATATTTTAGAAACTATAGGTAATACACCATTAATTCGGCTTAATAAAATTACTAAAGATTTTCCATGTCAAGTACTTGCTAAAGTTGATTATTTTAATCCTGGAAATTCTATAAAAGATAGAATGGCTTTGAAAATGGTTGAAGTAGCAGAAGCCAATGGTTACTTAAAACCAGGAGGTACATTTATAGAATGTACAAGTGGAAATACAGGTATGGGGTTAGCTTTAGCTGCTGTAGTAAAAGGTTATAAAGCAATTTTTGTAACTACCGATAAACAAAGTAAAGAAAAAGCAGATATTTTAAAGGCAGTAGGAGCAGAGGTTATTGTTTGTCCAACAAACGTTTTACCAGAAGATTCTAAAAGTTATTATAGTGTTGCAAAACGATTGGCAAAGGAAGTTCCCAACTCTTATCATTTTAATCAATACGATAATTTGGCAAATCGATTGGCACATTACGAAAGTACTGGACCAGAAATTTGGAATCAAACTGATGGTAAAATTACTCATTTAGTTTGTACTGCTGGAACTGGTGGAACTGTTACTGGTACTGCAATGTATCTTAAAGAAAAAAATCCAAATATACAAATTTGGGCAATTGATGTTTATGGAAGTTTATTAACTCACTATTTTAAAACTGGTGAAGTTGATATGAAATATGTTCACCCTTATATCAGTGAAGGATTTGGCGAAGATTTTGTTCCAGAAAATTATGATATGAGTGTGATTGATGTTTTTGAGCAAGTAACAGATAAAGATGGTGCTGTTATGGCAAGAAGAATTGCTAAAGAAGAAGGACTTTTTTGTGGATACAGTGCTGGCAGCTGTTTACAAGGCTTAATGCAATTGAAAGATAGCTTGAAAAAAGATGATATGGTGGTTTGTATTTTTCATGATCATGGAAGCAGATATGTTGGAAAAGTATATAATGATCAATGGATGATGGAACGTGGATTTTTAGATGTTAAAACTGTAAAAGATATTGTTAGTGGAAGAGTGGGTAAAAAATTAATAACTGTAGAACCTTCACAAACAGTTTCAGATGCTGTTGAATTAATGAAGAAGTACGATATTGAACACATTCCAGTACTAAAAGATAATGAAGTGATTGGTTCGCTTAGTGAGGCTGGATTATTTTTAAAAGTATTTGGTAATGGAGATATTAAAGATGCAACTATTGAAAGTGTAATGGAAAAATCATATCCAATAGTAGATATATTAACCCCAGTAGAAAAAATTGGAAATTTAATTACAAAAGAAAATGGAGCTGTATTAACTAAGGACGAAAAAGGAGACTATCATATTGTTACAAAATATGATGTAATACAAAGTATGACTAAATAATAATTTAATATTTCGGAATTGGCATTTTATATTTTTTAAGTAATGCTTTATATTCAGGCAAATATTGAATTGAAGCGAAATCTCTATCGGTTAATAAATGCTCAAAATCATCATAACCTGCTTTAAAAGATTTTTCTTGATATTCAATTGCTTTTTTAGCATTACCACTTAAAGCATAAATACAAGCCATTACGTGAAGTTGCCATTGATATGAATCCTTGTCGTTTTTATATTTATCTATTAATCTAAATAAATTATTAATGGCCTCATCTTTTTCTCCTAAAAAAACTTTTGCAAAAGAATAGTTAGATGAAGTGTCATTTGATAAAGTTAAAGCAACGCATTGTTTTAATTTTTCTTTCCCGTCTATAATATCTTTTTTTGACTCTATTAAAAACCTCCCATACTCATAGAGTGCTGTAGAGTTATTTGGCAATAGTTCTAAATATTTTTTGTAATTATATAAAGCCTGGTCTTGATCTTTAAGAATATAGTAGATTTCACCTTTTTCTTTATAAATAGTAGAAATATCAGCAATTTTTAATTGAAGAGATTTATCGTAATCATCAATGGCACTTAAGTAATTTTTTTGTACTTTTTTTATTCTAGCCCTTGTTAAGAAACCAGCTGCATATTTATCATTGAATAAAATGGCTTTATTTATTTCATCTAATGCACTTTTATAGTTTAGTAAATCTATTAGATTTAAAGAAATATTTCTTGATAAAAGTGCTTTGTTTGTTGAATCTTTGTTAAGTTCTCTTTCTTTAATGTATGCTTCATTCGACTTACTAAATTGTTTTAAACCAGATAAGTTCATTGCTAAATTCCAATAAGTTCTAGTTGAAGAATCGGTTTTATTTGCTTTTTCACAATCATTTATTCCATCTTCATAATTACCTAAATAATAATTATATAAAGCTCTATTCTTAAGCATTACTCCCTTATCATACTTGCCAAATAAAGTGTCTGTATTTAGTTCGATAGCTTTTGTTAAATCGTCTTTTGCTTTTTGGTAAAATAATTTTTTTGCATAAACATAAGCTCTTGATTCATATGCAGTATAGTTACCTGGATCTATATCTATTGCTTTTGAATAATCGTTAATTGCATCTTCGTAATTTTTATTTAAGTTATTACAATATCCTTTGCTTTGATAAATCTCAGAATGTTTTTTTGGGGTTGATGCAAAATATGAAAGGGCTTTATTATAATCTTCAATTGCTTTTGTATAATCTCCATTCCATTTGTAACTGTCTCCTCTACTTTTATATAACAAACCATAATCTGAAAAACCATAGGTATTGGCTTTGCTATAATCATCAATTGCATTTTTATAACTAAAAAGATTGTAGTAACAATCACCTCTATAAAAATAGAGTTTGGCTATTGATGAGTTATCTGTATAGTATTTAATTGCATTACCATAATCTTCTGCTGCTTCTTTATTCTTGTATAACATAAATTCGGCATTGGCTTTTGTCCAATAAGCCCAACCATTATTTTGCAGTGCTAAAGACTTATTACAATATTCTATTGTTAAATTGTAATTTTTCTTGTCTGAAGCTTCTTTAGCTAAATCGTTATACGAATTGTAGGTTTGTGAAAAAATTGGGTTAGGACCAATTAAATTAAAACAAAATAAAATAAAAATTTTTGTTGAAATATTAGTTTTCATGTTTAAAAATATGTAAGATGAATAAATGAAGGAACTTAAATTAAATGAACTTTAAACTTAAAACAATCAATATTGTAAATGTATGAAGTTTGTTCATTTTAATTTTACATAAAAATAAAATTTCAATAATAAAGTGTATTACTTTTTCTATTTGGGTTTGGCTGTATTATTAAATGCATAATAAAAATTGTTTTTGATGAGTGAATTGGCATTTTTAAATACTTATGAAACGATAGGTGGTTATAATAGAATTGTACATTGAGCAAATAGGTATCCAACTTTTGTTACAAAAGATAATACTCACTTAAGTTTTTAATGTGCTGAGGAATTTGCAGTAATTTTTTTTGATTCTTTTTGCATAAATATAACAAGAAATAATTTTCGAAGTTTAGCCAATATATGCATCAACAGCTTTTTTAACACTACCATGAGTTAATAGTAGAGCTTTAGCTAGGTCATAATTTTGTATTTTTAGTTTTTCCATCAACATTTTAACACCTCTATCAACTAACTTAATATTGGTAAGTTGCATGTTTACCATTTTATTGTCTTCAACTCTGCCTAGTTGAATCATAGCAGTTGTGCTAATCATATTTAAAACCAATTTTTGGGCTGTTCCACTTTTCATTCTTGTACTCCCTGTTACAAATTCAGGACCTACTACAACCTCAACAGGATAATCAGCAGATTTGCTTAGGGGGCAATTGGGATTGCATGAAATACTACCAGTTAAAATGTCATTTTTACGGCATTCGTCTAATGCACTAATTACATAGGGTGTTGTACCACTTGAAGCTAAACCTACAACAATATCTTTATCATTTATAAAATGTTTTTGCAAATCCTGCCAACCTTCTAAGTTGCTATCTTCTGCATTTTCAACAGCTTCGGTTAATGCTTTTAATCCACCTGCAATAATTCCAATAACTAATCCATAAGGAACACCATATGTTGTTGGACATTCACTTGCATCCAAAACTCCTAATCTGCCACTTGTTCCTGCACCAATGTAAAATAAGCGTCCTCCAGAAAGCATTTTATAACTTATTGCCGAAGTTAATTTTTCTATTTGTGGTATAGCTTTTTCAACAGCTTCACTTACAGTTTTATCTTCTTTATTGATGTTTACAAGAATTTCTTCAACGCTCATTTGCTCTAAATGTCTATGGTTTGAGGTTTGTTCTGTAATTTTTTTAAAATTATTCAAAGATGAAAGTTTTT
>JAYVBS010000241.1:0-5968 GCA_043750315.1 Chitinophagaceae bacterium | reverse complement strand
TCAACCAGCAGGAGACCAGCCTGAAGCAATTGAACAATTGGTGCAGGGTTTACATGATGGTGAAAAATTTCAAACTCTTTTAGGAGTAACTGGAAGTGGTAAAACTTTTACCATAGCCAATGTAATTCAGCAAGTACAAAGACCCACATTGGTATTAACACATAACAAAACATTGGTGGCACAGTTGTATGGCGAGTTTAAACAGTTTTTTCCTGATAATGCTGTAGGTTATTTTGTAAGTTATTACGATTACTATCAGCCAGAAGCATACATGCCAGTTAGTGATACTTACATTGAAAAAGATTTGAATATTAATGAAGAGTTAGATAAACTTCGTTTACAAGCAACTGCTGAATTATTAAGTGGACGAAGAGATATTATTGTAGTGGCTTCGGTAAGTTGTATCTATGGAATGGGTAATCCTGTTGAGTTTGAAAATGGTATCATAAGAATTGATAAAGGACAACAATTTCCTCGTCAAGCTTTTCTTCATGCTTTAGTAAATGCTTTATATAATAGAAGTCAGGGCGATTGGAGTAGAGGGACTTTTAGAGTGAAAGGAGATACTGTTGATATTAATTTACCTTATGTAGATTATGCTTATCGTATTACTTTTTTTGGAGATGAAATTGAAGAAATTGAAACGCTTGAAAAAGAAACTAGCAAACGAATTGGCACTTTAGAAAATGCAGCCATTTTTCCTGCAAATCTTTATGTTGCACCTAAAGATGTGTTGCAACAAGTGATACATGAAATACAAGATGAAATGCGTTTGCAATATGAATATTTTACAAGTATTGGAAAACGTGTAGAAGCTCAACGAGTAAAAGAAAGGGTAGAATATGATTTAGAAATGATTCGTGAATTAGGCTACTGTACTGGCATTGAGAATTATTCTCGTTTTTTTGATAGAAGAAAACCAGGAACAAGACCTTATTGCTTACTAGATTATTTTCCAAAAGATTTTATTTTAATGATAGATGAAAGTCATCAAACTGTATCACAAGTTGCAGGAATGTATGGAGGTGATAGAAGTAGAAAATTAAATTTAGTAGATTATGGTTTTCGCTTGCCATCAGCCCTAGATAATCGGCCTTTAAATTTTAATGAGTTTGAAAATGTAATTGGTCAAACAATTTTTGTGAGTGCAACACCGGGCAATTACGAATTAGAAAAAACTGGTGGAGTTGTTATAGAACAAGTAGTTAGACCCACTGGATTATTAGAACCCACAATCGAAGTTCGTCCATCACTCAATCAAATTGATGATTTATTAGATGAAATTGATAATAGGGTTACAAAAGGTGATAGAGTTTTAGTAACGACGCTTACTAAAAGAATGGCTGAGGAAATGGATAAATATTTGCAACGCATCAATATAAAATCTAAATACATACATAGTGAAGTTGATGCTTTAGAACGAGTAGAAATTTTACGTGAATTAAGACTAGGAACTATTGATGTTTTGGTGGGTGTAAATTTATTGAGAGAAGGTTTAGATTTACCAGAGGTTTCTTTAGTTGCAATTTTAGATGCAGATAAAGAAGGCTTTTTGCGTAACGAAAGAAGCTTAACACAAACTGCAGGTAGGGCAGCAAGAAATGTTAATGGTTTAGTAATTTTTTATGCAGATAAAATGACTACAAGCATGCAAAGAACCATTGATGAAACCAATAGAAGAAGAGAAAAACAAATTGCTTACAACATTGCTAATAACATCACTCCAATTACAGTTAAAAAATCTATTGAACAAATCATGAAGCAAACTAGTGTGTTAGATATTAAAGGTTACCACGAAAGAAATGTTTATGCTATAAATGACGAAAATGGTTTAATTGCTGCTGAAGAACAAATGGTATATCAAACCATACCTCAATTAGAAAAAGCAATAAAACAAGTTAAGAAAATTATGGAAAAAGCTGCTAAGGATTTAGATTTTATTGAAGCTGCCAAACAAAGAGATGAAATGTTTAGATTGCAAAAAGAATTGGAGGAGATGAAGGGATAGTTTGAAATTAAATTTATAAATTTATAAAAACTTTTAAATGTCAAACAAAGCAATAAAACAAAAAATTCATGAGAGTATTGAAACATTTAATACTGAGGAATTGAAATCTGCCTATTTGGTATTACAAGGAATAAAAAATAGAAATCCGAATATTGAATTAAACAAGAAGTATGTTGATGATTCAATAAAAGTTGGACTAAACCAACTGGAAAAAGGAGAAGGAACTGAATTTGCTTTATTTTTAAACGAAACCAAAGCAAAATATGGGAGTAAGAAATAAGACAATCATTATTTCGCCTCAAGCAAAAGAAGATATTCTTACAATTTTAGAATACTTAAAAATTAATTGGAATCAAAAAATTGTTGATGATTTTCTAAATAAATTAGATGCATTTTATTTAATTGTATCTATTCATCCAAGATTGTTTGGATACTATAATAAAAGAAAAAACATTAGAAATTTTGTTCTCTCTAAACACAATGTCATTTTTTATCGAAACACAAGAAGAGCCATTGAAATAATTACTGTTTTTGATGGAAGACAAAATTTGAAGAAATTAAACCTTAGATTTAAAATAAATCAATGACAATACGCCAAAAACTTCTACAACTCGTTTATCCAATATTCAAATTCTTTTCTAATAATAAAAATTTAGCAGGAAAAATTAAAGAGAATAAAAATGGAATTGTACCAAGTGTTTCTTTTTATTCACTTTCCTCAACTTTAAATAATGGACAAACTTTTTCTTTTGAAAATCTAAAAAGAAAAAAAGTTTTGATAGTGAATACTGCAAGCAATTGTGGTTATACAGCACAATATGAAGAATTAGAAAAATTATATCAACAAGAAAAAGATAGATTAATCATTCTTGCTTTTCCAGCAAATGATTTTAACGAACAAGAGCAAGCCAACGATGATGCTATTGCTCAATTCTGCAAACTCAATTATGGAATAACTTTTCCTTTAATGAAAAAAACAAAAGTTGTTGGTAACTACAGCAATGAAGTATTCAAATGGCTTTCAAATGAACAACTTAATGGCTGGTGTAACCAACAACCAGTGTGGAATTTTAGTAAGTATTTAATTAATGAAAACGGAATGCTTACTAATTTTTTTGGACCAGCAATTTCTCCACTTTCATCAACTATTCTTATAGAGATTCAATAGCAGTTTTTACTGAAATACTTTCTGCCAACCATAAAAACTCAGTCACAAATAAGTCGATGTTTTTCCTAAAAGAATCGTCAATCAAATTATTATTCTCATCAAATTTTTTATCAACCAAAGGTGTAACTAACATTTGTGGAGATACAATTCCAAATAATGCAGGAACCATTAATAATAATTGTTGTGATGCTCTCATGCCTCCCATTGCACCAGGACTTGCAGTTACCAAGCCAAAAGCTTTTCTGCTTTGCTTTGGAAAATGATCCATTAAATTTTGCAATGCTGGAGAGTAACTACCATTATATTCAGGTGTTACTACAATAAAAGCATCTGCTGCAAATATTCTTTTGGCTAATGGTTTAAATTCGTTGGGTGTTTTTTCAATGGACGACCAAACGTTTTGTAATAACCCTAATTTCCAATCTCTAACATCAATTAATCCAATTTCATGCTCTGTATTTTCTGCAAAATATTTTTCTAAAAATTTTGCAACACGAACAGTAACACTAACGTCTCTAGGACTACTACTAATAATCTCTATATTCATAATAATTAACTTATAATACTCATGTATTTTTCTCTATTCAAATAAATTCCTAGTGCATTTAATATAATTAATGCCACACTAATTCCTGGTTGATGAGCCAAAAACACTTCGAACAATAAAATATTTACCACTATTGGTGCAATTAATAATAATGCAAGTGCCCTTGTTTTAGGTACTAACAATAACAAACCAATTGATACTTCTAAAATTTTAATAACCTTTAAGTACCCACTAGAATAAAGCAATCCAGCAAAAGTTCCAGCATCACCTGGTACTGATTGTGGAGTAGGAATGAAGTTTAGAAAAAAGTTTAATCCAAATACTACAAAAACTAAAGCTAATAAATAAGCAGGAATGTGTTTAAGTTGTTGTTTCATTTTATTTGTTTTTTTTGATGATTATTAATTCATTGGTACTTCTACCAATAAAATTTCAGAATAAGAATTTGTTTTTATTATAATTTCATTTGTTTCAGAAATACCCAGAGCATCTCTTTTGTTCAAAATGTTTCCATTTATTTCAATATTACCATCAATTACAAATACATAAACTCCATTACCTTCTTTTTTTATTTTGTAAGAGATTTCATTATTCTCATCTATATCACCCAAAGATAACCAGGCATCTTGATAAATCCAGAGACCTTCACTTCCGAATGGAGAAACAATTGTTTGAAACTGATTTTTTCTTTCTTCAGGATTAAAAGTTTTCTGATCGTAACGAGCAGTAACATTTTTTTTATTTGTCATTATCCATAACTGAAAAAGATTTACATCTTCAGTTTTACTATGGTTAAATTCGCTGTGTTGTATTCCACTGCCAGCACTCATTACTTGAACATCGTTTTTCTGAATTACCCCATGTCCACCAGTATTATCTTTATGCTCTAGTGCACCTTTCAATGGAATAGTGATTATTTCCATATTATCATGAGGATGTTCACCAAAACCATAACCAGCTTTTACAATATCATCATTCAACACCCGTAGTTTTCCAAAGTTTATTTTTTGGGGATTATACCATTGCCCAAAACTAAAACTATGGTGTGCATCTAACCAACCATGATTAGCACGCCCTCTTTCATTTGCCTTATGTAGAATAGTTTTCATGTTTTTATTTTATATGTATATACACCTATTAATGCAAAAAAATTATTCCTTAATTCTTAGCTTTTCTAACAACACATTTAAATCGTTGGCTTCATTTGTAGAAATTAAAATAGAGTTATCCCAAATTTGATTAAGTGCTTCTGTTGCATTTTCCAACACTTTAATTCCACCATCAGTTAAAGACATTACGGTTTGTCGGCCATCAATTTCACCTTGTCCTCTTTTTATAAGTTTTTTATTGTTTAACCGATCAATTATTCTTGGAACATTAGAATTTTTTTCAATCATTCTAGATGCAATATCTTTAACACACATTTTCTCTGGATGCTTCCCTTTTAAAATTCTCAATACATTGTATTGTTCATGTGTAAGATCGAAGTTTTTTAATTCTTTTGAACTCATTGTCTTCAACCACCATGCAGTGTATAAAACATTTAATCCAGCTTTTTGAACTGGGCTCTTAAATTTGTTACTCTTTAATGCTTCTTCTAATTTCACAACACAAAGATACATGTATATACATATATTACCCAAATATTATTTTTATGTCAATTTATAAAATCAATATTCAGCTTAAATTTGTAACATGCCCTTAACTTTCACATTAATACAAACCAATTTATTTTGGGAAGATAAAAAAGCAAATTTATTAATGCTTGAACACAAAATATTAAGCATTAAAGAAAAAACGCAAATTGTGGTTTTACCCGAAATGTTTAGCACTGGTTTTAGCATGCAACCAAAATTATTTGCAGAAAAAATGGATGGTGAAACAATAGATTGGATGAAAAGAATTGCATCTTCAAAAAAAATAATTTTAACCGGGAGTGTAATTATAGAAGAAAATGAAAACTACTTTAACCGCTTAATTTGGATGATGCCAAATGGTCAAATGGGCTATTACGATAAACGCCATTGTTTTGCTTATGGTGGAGAAGATAAATGTTATACGCCTGGAAAAACAAAAACTATTGCACAAGTTAATGGTTGGAAAATTAATTTACAAATTTGTTACGATTTACGTTTTCCTGTTTGGAGCAGGCAACAAAAAAACAATATGTTCGATGCCATTATTTATGTTGCAAATTGGCCAATGAAAAGAAATCATGCTTGGAAATCTTTATTAGTAGCTCGTG
>JAYVBS010000240.1:0-13455 GCA_043750315.1 Chitinophagaceae bacterium | reverse complement strand
AAGTATTTGCACCAGATAATATAACAGTTCCAGACCCAGAACCATCAACTGTTAAACCAACAGCTGAATTGCCTGAAATAATTCCACTAAAATTTCTTGAACCACTTGAAGTGGAATTGGTGATTGTTCTAGTAGTTGAACCTAATGAAACAGGAACTGCATAAATATCAGTTCCTGTACCAGAAAGAGTAAAATCACCTCCAATTGTTAATCCAGTTATTATAAATGAGTTAGAACCATTTGATTGAAGCGTTCCTCCATTAATAGTCAAATTTGCAGATCCTAAAGATTTTGAACCTGAAACAATAAGAGTTCCATTGTTTAATGTGAACCCACCCGTTAACGTAGTATAATTTAAAGCGTTAATATTCAAAATTCCCGAACCATTTTTTATTAGACCACCAGATGAATTTGCTGTAATATTTTGTGATGTCCAATTAAGTGTTGAGCCAGTTCCTATTGTAAAAGTTCTTACTCCACCATAAGTAAGAGTATTCAGATTAGTAATATTAACAGTTTTACCAGCATCAACTGTTACATCTCCAATTGTTGTTGTAGCAAAAGTTACAGTTGAATTTTCACTGAAAATTGTATTGGTACTTGGAACCCATGCACTACCACCTGTTGGTGTGGCTGGATTACTCCAGTTATTTCCAGTCCAAGATCCACTAGTACCATCAGTTCTCCAATAAAGTTGCCCAGAACCTTCATTCACAACAAACAAAAAAGCAACAAGGGTAAGGCAAGTAGTTAAAAAAAAATTGTTTTTTTTAAGGGTAAACCTTTGCATGTGATAAGAATTATTAATTGTTAATTTTATTTTCTACGGTTAGTTTGTGTTCTGTTGAAACAGTAATGCAATGATGCTTACAGTACCTTTTTAGCTTATTCTTAGGAGAAATTTTTGGTTTCATTAAAATAAAAACTAAAGTGATAGTAAAATTAAATTAGAAATTATTAAAATGGGGCATAAGGTTATTGAATTATTTTATAAATAATAAGTTTATATTTTATTAATATTTTTTTTAAATTTAATTAGTTTTCACACTAACTTTCAGACTAACTGTATTTCAGACTTTCCGAGATCACTTCTTCTTCAACCCCATCACTTTTTCTAAAAATTTTGAAGTTTCATTTTCAACACTAACAATATCTTTTGATAGGATAGGAGATGCTAGAACATGATTTGCCACTGTGGGTAAGGCAATGGTTCTTTTTAAAGATGTTGGCGTACTAATTTCTTGCATCATTTCTTTAATAGCATCAATACTTACAACTTTATCTTCATGTTGTTCATCTTTATAATAATATAAGGCTAAAGTGGGTTGTTGAACATTTTTAAAAGTTTCTTTATTCATGGTAGTTTCAAGTAATTCTTCTAATTGTACAGTAGCTTCTAATCTATATTTTTCGTTCCAATATTTTTTATACAAATTAGTATCTGCTTTTACAATATTATAATCAGAGCCTTTAACTAATCTGGCAATTTGTAAACCCCAAGAGTTATTCAATAACCAAGCATTGGGATCTTTAATTGCAATGTTTGGGGAGTATAAAATATTGGCAGCAACCTCTGGATATTCGGCTGCTAATTTTAATGCTAATGTTCCACCAGTTGAGGTACTCATTAAAATAACTTTTTTGCCCAACTGTTTACCTATGGTATAAGCTTGCTTTGCAGACTCCCAAAGGTTTTCAGCTGTCATATTCATTAATTCTTCAGTGGTATCAATACCATGAGCTGCTAATCTTGCTAAATACAAATTACAACCAAATTTTTTAGCTATATTTCTGTGTATTGGATTGCCTTCTTCTTGAGATGCACTAAAACCATGTAAATAAACTATGGCATAATCTGTAATTGCTTTAGTTGAATCATTATTCCAAATGATTCTGGCTTCATTATTTGGTTTTAAGTTGTGTATAGATTCTTGAATTTGAATATATTTTTCTAATGAATCTAATTGCTGAGGTACATTAGGCAAAATTTTTGTATATCTTGGTGTTGTTGGATTTGGGCCTAGAATATAAATTAGCATCATTATTGAAATCACACCAATAACTTTTGTAAAAAATCGCATATAAAATTTATGTATTTAATGAATTAGCTTTACAAATATTCATAAGAATTAAATTGAATACTTGAAAAACTAGTTAATAATTTACTCACAAATTATTAAACCCAATTTTTCTAAATCTGCATAATAACTTGGGTAAGATTTATTAATAGCATCAGCATTTTCCAAAATTACTTTTCCATTTGCCTTTGATGCAACAATTGCAATAGCCATTGCAATACGATGATCGTTTTGAGAATGAAAAATACCTCCACTAATTTCTGTTGGTGGATGAATGAACATGATATCATCTTTAAATTCAATACTTACTCCAAATTTTTTGAACTCAGTTTGTAAACTTAAAGCTCTATTACTTTCTTTATTGGCTAAACGATGAACTCCTTTAATAGTTGAGATTCCATTACAGAAACTTGCTAATGCAACAAGTGGTGGAAATAAATCTGGACAATCAGTTGCATCAAAATCAAAAGCATTTAATTCTTTAGTTTCTGAAAAAATATAATCATCATTGTTATAAATAAAATTTGCACAAGCTTTTTGTAAGACTTCCATTATTTTTTTATCTGCCTGATAGGAGTTAGGCTGTAAACCTTTAACTATATTGTTTCCATGAATTGCAGCTGCTACTAAAAAAAAAGCTGCACCACTCCAATCGCCTTCAATTTTAATGTTGATTGGTTGATTGGTTGATTGGTTGATTGGTTGATTGGTTTTATGAAAAATAAATTTTTCATAATTCAAATTTTCAGGAACAAGCATTCCAAAAGTTTTCATTACATCAAGAGTTAAGTCGATGTAAGGTTTGCTGTTGAGGTTAATAACTGTAATGGTAAAAGTTTCTCCATTTTTTATTTCAGCATTATTTTGAATGGCATAAGAATAAGCCATTAACAATCCTGTTAAATATTGAGAGCTTGAACTGCCATCAACAACAATATTCTTTGGTTTTAATTTTCCCTGAATCTTTAAAGGCAAATAATTATTAGTTGAGTTGATTGAAATATCAAGCAATGGAAATATATCATTAAACCAAGCTAATGGTCGTTTTAATAAACTACCATGTCCTTTTATAATAATAGGTTTATCAAACAAAGCAACTATAGAAGCAAACATTCTGGCACTTAAGCCACTTTCGCCACAATCAATACTTGAAGAAATAGGATTGAGACCATTACTAATAATTTCAATTGTATTTTCTTTATATAAAACTGTTGCACCAAGTTGTTGAATAATTTGTACAGCAACTACATCATCATTACTTTTTCCAGGGTTATGAATGATGGTTGTTCCTTTATGTAACAAAGCAGCAGCACAAACCCTTTGCATCACACTCTTTGATGGAGCTATTGTTATAGCACCTTTTAATTTGCTTGGATGAATTGTAATGGTCTGCATGAATGAATAAATAAAATTAGTGTTTTATTAAAGTATGATTTTAAAATAAATTTTTCATAGTGGTTTCGAGTGTTTTAATTTGAGCTACTAAAGCACTAAATTCATCGAAGCTCAGGGTTTGTGCTCCATCTGAAAATGCTTTTTCTGGCTCATGATGTATTTCAACAATAATCCCATCGGCACCTGCAATTTGTGCAGCAAGTGCAATAGTTGATACATGTTTTCTTATTCCAATTCCATGGGAAGGATCTGCAATTACAGGCAAATGACTTTTTTCTTTTAAAATTGGAATGGCATTAATATCAAATGTGTTTCTGTAGGCGTTTTCAAAAGTTCTAATGCCTCTTTCACACAAAATTATTTTCTCGTTTCCTGCTGCAAAAACATATTCTGCCGATTGTAAAAGTTCATCAATAGTTCCCGAAATTCCTCTTTTAATCATAACAGTTTTATCAACTTTTCCAAGTGCATCTAATAAATTAAAATTTTGTGTATTTCTTGCACCTACTTGAAAAATGTCTACATAGTTGATCATTTCATCAATCTGTGAAACCTGCATGACTTCTGTAATAATTTTGATACCATTTTGTTTGCAAATTTTGTAAAACATTTTTAATCCATCTATACCTAAACCTCTAAATGCATAAGGTGAACTTCTAGGTTTAAAAACTCCACCTCTCATAATTTTTACATTATTCTTCTTTAAACTTGCTACAATACTTTCAATTTGTTCTTCATTTTCTATAGAACATGGGCCAGCCATTAGTGTAAAATCTCTTCCTCCAATATTTATTCCATCTCCCAAATCAATAATTGTATAATCAACTTTCCATTTCGATGAAACTAGTTTGTAACTATCATTTACTCTAAACACATCTTGAACGCCTTCCATTGCACCAATAATTCGTAAATCAATTTCTTTACTTAAAATACCAATAATATAATGATGGTGTTGTGTGACAATATCTGCTGCTTTTACTTTTAGTTCTTGTAATTTTTGATATAATTTTTCTTTATTATTTTCTGAAATATTTTGTTGAAGTTGAATGATCATGGTCTTAAATTATTTATGAATTGTTGAATTTGATAAAATGAAATTTCTTTAGTAGCCAAAAACTTTACAAATGCAGAACCAACAATAGCTCCATTGCAATAGTTAAAAGCATGAGCAACTGTTTCTTTATTGTGAATACCAAAACCTAAAATAGTTTTATTGTTGAGTTGAAGTTGTTTAATTCTTTCAAAATATTCTTGTTGATTATTTGTTTCAAGCTGATTGCCAGTAATACTATTAGATGAAACTAAATAAATAAAACCTGTTGTATTCAAGTCTATCTCTTTTATTCTTTCTTCACTTGTTGATGGAGTTACCAACATAACATGTGCAATATTTAACTGTTTATAAATTTTTTGAAGATGAGTTTTGAAATAGGGTAGAGGCATATCTGGAATTATTAAACCATCAATACCAATTTCTTTAATCTCATTTAAAAATTGTTTCTCACCAAATTGAATTATTGGATTTAAATAACCCATTAATAAAATTGGAATTTGAGTTTTTGTTCTGATTTCTTTTAGTTGTTGTAATAATACTTTTAAACTCATTCCATTTTCTAATGCTACTGTATTTGCATGTTGAATTGTTGGACCATCAGCTAAAGGATCAGAAAAAGGCATTCCAATTTCAATCATGTCAACAGCAGCCTTATTCAAATACTCAATAATTTTAGTGGTGCTTTCTAATGTTGGATACCCAGCAGTAAAATAAATAGAAAGAATATTTTTTTCCTTTTGTTGAAAGAGTTGTTGTATTCTATTCATAATTATAAATATTTTTTATATGTGATCATGTCTTTATCTCCACGGCCAGATAAATTCACTACAACTACATCATCTTTTTGCAATTTCATTTTAGTTAAATAAGCTAAAGCATGTGCAGATTCTAGAGCTGGAATTATTCCTTCTTGTTTCGATAATTCAAGTGCTGCATTAATAGCTTCATCGTCTGTAATGGATACTACAGTTGATTTTGAACTATCATGTAAGTATGCATGAGCTGGACCAATACCTGGATAATCTAAACCTGCTGAGATAGAATGTGGTTCTATAATTTGTCCATCTTCAGTTTGTATTAAATAAGTTTTACTGCCATGAATAATTCCTTTTCTCCCTAAGGCAATGGTAGCTGCAGTTTTGTTTGTATCTATACCAAAACCTGCTGCTTCTACTGCAATTAAATTTGTTTTCTTATTATCTATAAAATGATAAAAAGCACCAATTGCATTACTACCACCACCAACACAGGCTATCACATAATCGGGATAATTACGATTAATTTTTTCTTGTAATTGATTTTGAATTTCGGCACTAATTACTGATTGAAAAATAGACACCATATCAGGATAAGGATGAGGCCCAACAACAGAACCTATGATATAATGTGTGTTAGTTGGGTTATTAATCCAAGCTCTAATTGCATCATTTGTTGCATCTTTTAAAGTTTTACTGCCACTAGTTGAAGCAACTACAGTTGCTCCTAATAATTGCATACGTTCTACATTTGGCTGTTGCCTTGCAATATCAACTTCTCCCATATAAATACAACACTCCATATTCATCAAAGCACAGGCTGTTGCTGTTGCAACTCCATGCTGACCTGCACCAGTTTCAGCAATTATTTTTTCTTTACCTAAACGTTTGGCTAATAAAATTTGTCCAATTGTATTGTTGATTTTATGTGCACCAGTATGACATAGATCTTCTCGTTTTAAATAAATTTGAGCATTGAATTGATGAGACAAATTTTTCGAAAAATACAAAGGTGTTGGTCTGCCAACATAATCCTTCAATAGAGAATGAAACTCTTCTTGAAAATTTTTTGAATTTATTATTTCAAGATAAGAACTTTGCAATTCTTGCACATTTGGATAAAGCATTTCAGGAACAAATGCACCACCAAACTCGCCATAGAAGCCATTTACATCTGGTTTAAACTGTATCATGATTTCTTATTTTATTAATAATGTTTTTTGTTGATTGAAGATTTTTAAAACCTGCATACTCTTCTAATTTGCTATTTAAATCAAAAGCAAAAAGTTGAGGATGTTTAAAGTTTAATGCTTGATTAATATTGTCTAAACCAATGCCACCACTTAAAAAGAAAGGAATATTGAGTTGATAATTTTTTAAAACTTGCCAATTAAAACTTTTACCACTACCTCCATAATTTTTTGTAGCTGTATCAAATAAAAAATATGTACAAGAATTTTGATAATTAGATAAATTTTCAAAATCAAAGTTTTCAGAAACACTAAATGCTTTTATAATAGAAATGTTTTGTTCTTGTAATGCATTGCAATAAACAGCAGTCTCGTTACCATGTAACTGAACAAAATCTAATTGGTATTTATTTACTTTATTTAATACATACTCGATACTTGCATTTACAAAAACACCAACTTTTTTTACTTGCGTCGAAATTTGTTGAATTATTTTTGAATCAAATTCTTCAACATATCGTGGCGATTTTTCATAAAAAATAAATCCAATAAAATCTGGATCAAGAGCAGAAATGTTTAATAAATTATCTGCATATTTTAGTCCACATATTTTTATTTTCATAATTTCAATTTTTCGATAAATTGTCTGCAAGCCATTCCAGGATTGGTTTGCTTCATAAAATATTCTCCTATTAAAAAACCCTGAAAACCTTGTTGTTTCAGTGTTTTAATTGTTTCAATGTTTTCAATTCCACTTTCACTAACTTTAATAATACTTGGGTTAATGTATTTAGCTAATTGAATACTTTGTTCAATATTTACTTCGAAATTGGTTAAGTTTCTGTTGTTGATGCCAATTAAATCCACCTCAATATTTTGATTGGAGATTATTTCTTCTTCAGTATGAACTTCTAAAAAAACTTCTAATCCTAACTGATGAGCATGTTTTGTAAATGCTTCAATTTGTGGCGTGGTTAAAATTTTTGCAATGAGAAGTATTGCATCTGCTCCAATTGATTTTGCTTCAGTAATCTGAAATTCATCAACAATAAAATCTTTTCTTAAAATAGGGCAATAATTATATTTTCTAGCACTATTAAAATCCTTTGCAACTGCTCCAAAAAAATTTTCATCTGTTAAAACTGATAAGGCAGATGCACCTGCTTGCATATAACCAATTGCAATATCCTCTGCATTTGCATATTTATTAATAAATCCTTTTGATGGCGATTTTCTTTTAAACTCTGCAATAATTCCAGATCTATTTGGGTCAGAAATGTATTGTTTAAATGAAACACATTTGCTGTTAAAATAAATACTATTTTCTAATTGCTTAATGGTGCAAAGCTCTTTTTTTAGTTTTACTTCTTGAATTTTGTACGTTTTTATTTCTTCTAAAATATTCATGCAATTTGTTTTAATTTATCTAAAGTTTGTTTTGCTTTTAATGAGAATAAAGAGTTATGGGCTAATGACAATGCCTCTTCAATTGTTAAATGTTGATGATAAGTTTGAATAGCAATTGCAGCATTTGCAAGTACTACATTGTTTTGTGCTAATGTGCCATTGCCTTGAATAATGTTAATAAAAATTTGAGCAGCTTCTGCAATTGAATTTCCTCCAAAAATTTCATGTGGTTCTGTTGGTTTAAATCCAAAATAAGATGGATCAACAATTTTTTCCGTTGTATTTGAAATGATTTTACAAGAGTTACTCAACACAATTTCATCGTATCCATCAGTACTATAAATAATACTAAATTTCATTTCAGCTTCTTCTTGTAAAAGATATTGATACATTCTTGCTAATTCTAAACTAAAGACTCCTGTTGATTGAACTTTTGGTCTTGCTGGATTAACCAAAGGTCCTAACATATTAAAAAATGTTTTTACCCCAAGTTGTTTACGAATTGGTGCAACATATTTTAAAGAAGGATGAAATAGAGGTGCATGTAAAAAACAAATATTTGCTGTTTCTATTTGTTGTTGAATTTGCTGTTGATTAGTTTGAAATTTTACTCCTAAATACTCTAAAACATTTGACGATCCTGAAATTGATGAAACACCATAATTTCCATGTTTAGCTACTGGAACTCCTGCACCTGCAACTACAAATGCAGCAAGAGTTGATATATTAAAAGTGTTTTTTCCATCACCACCAGTACCACATAAGTCCATTGGTTGATAATCTTTCAAATCAATTTCTATCATTAACTCTAATAAGGCTTCTCTAAATCCTTTTAATTCTTCAATGGTAACTTTTCTCATAATAAGAACAGTTAAAAAAGAAGCTATTTGATATGCATTATATTTTTCTAAAACAATATCAGTAAGTATTTTTTTTGCATCTTGTTTTGTTAGAGTATGATGTTGATAAAGATTTTCTAAAATAGTTTTCATAATTATTTATTTTAATTATTTACCCAGTTTTTAATGATTTGATAACCATTTGGTGTTAGAATTGATTCTGGATGAAATTGAACACCCCTAACATCATAATCAATATGCTTTAAAGCCATGATGTTATCATTTGTATCTTTTGCCAAAATTTCTATTGAGGATGAATTATTATTTTTAACTATCCATGAATGATAATGACCAACAATAAAATCGTTATTAATATTATTAAATAAATAATCGTTTTGAGTTTTATAAATTGCAGAAGCTATGCCATGAAAGGGTTCTGGAAGATTATATAAAGTTGCACCAAATGCTTCTCCAATAGCTTGGTGACCTAAACAAACCCCAAGAATACTTTTAGTAGATGCATATTTTTTTATGAGTTCTGGCATAATACCTGCATCTTTTGGAATACCAGGACCAGGAGAAAGCAAAATTTTATCATAGTTTTTTATTGCATCTACATCAATTTTATCATTTTTTGCAATTGTTACATTTACATTAGTAAAACTTTTTAATATATATACTAAGTTGTAAACAAACGAGTCGTAATTATCTATAACTAAAATCTTCATTATTAAATATTTTTTGCTAGTTGAATTGCATTTCTCAATGCTAAGAGTTTGTTATTTATTTCATTTAATTCTTGTTCTCTATTCGATTTTGAAACTATTCCACAACCTGCTTGATAATGTAAAGTGTTATTGACACTTACAAAAGATCTGATGAATATGGCATGATTCAATGTTTTGTCTAATCCAATAATACCAATAGTTCCACCATAAAATTCTCTGCTATTCTTTTCATAATTATCAATTAATTCCATGGCTTTATATTTTGGTGCACCTGATAATGTGCCAGCAGGAAATGTGTCAGCCAATAATTCAATTGGATTATAATTTTTGTTTAAATCCCCACTAACCTTAGATACTAAATGAATAACATGAGAGTAGTATTCTACCTGTTTATAACTATCAACATGAACAGAATTGCTGTGCTTACTTAAATCATTTCTTGCTAAATCAACAAGCATCACATGTTCAGCATTTTCTTTAGGATCATTGATTAAAGCATCACTCAATATCAAATCATCTTCAGTATTTCCAGTTCTTTTAAAAGTTCCAGCAATAGGATTAATGGTTGCTTTTTTATTGTTAATAATCAATTGTGCTTCGGGTGAAGAACCAAATATTTTAAAATGCCCATAATCAAAATAAAAAAGATAAGGAGAAGGATTTATTGAACGTAAAGCTCTATAAACATTGAATTCGTCTCCAATAAATTGTTGATGAAATTTTCTTGATAAAACAAGTTGAAAAACATCTCCAATGTTGCAATGTTGAATGCCTTTATCAATAATTTCTAAAAATTCTTCATTAGTGAAATTGGAATTTTCGTTAGTTGTAGTTTTAAAATGATGCGTAACAATGGCTCGATTAGATATTAAATCTATTATCTCTTGAAGATTATTAATTTCATCTTCTAAATAATGAGATAAACAATATACTTGATTATAGTAATGATCAAAAACAATAATATTCTTGAACAAATGATATTGCATTAAAGGAAAAGAGTGGTTAGTTTTTTTTGCTTTTAAAACTATCTCTTCTAATAATGGGATTGCATCATAAGTTGTATAGCCAAATAATCCATTGCTAATAAAATCTACCCCTAATTTTTCTGATTCAAAATATTCTATAAAATTATTCAGCTCATTTTTTATAATAATCTCTTTTGTATTTAATCCAATTTCTTGCTTATTAGGTAGCTTGATTGTAGTAGTATTATCTTCAACAATAAAACTTGCAATTGCATTAAAACAGATATATGAATAACTATTCTGTTTGCTTTTATGGTCTGAACTTTCTAATAACAATGCATTTGGATATTGATCTCTAATTTGATAATATAATTGAACAGGTGTAAGTGTATCACTTAGCCTCTGATACATTGCTGTTTTAAACTTAAACTTCATTTATTAATTTTTTGACATAAAAAAACCCGCTGGATTGCAGCGGGTCTTTAAATTTATTTTGTTACAATTATAGACATACCAACTGAATCCTCTTAGAAGATACAGTGTGCCACCAATTGTTATTTAATATTATATTATTCACTTATGCAAATATAAAAGTTGAATTCATTTGTCAAAATAAAATTTATTTTTTTTCCTGATTTAATAAAAATCTATTTAATCAAAGTAATAGTTCCTTTTTGCATTTGCAAGGGTTGATTGTTGATAGAATAATTGGCATACCATATGTATGTTCCATTATCTAGCTTTTTTCCTTTATTAGATCCATCCCATTTTTGCAAAGGATTTGTTGTCGAAAATATTAATTCTCCATTTCTATTAAACACAGACAATTGATAATTTGAGAGAGAACCAATATTTCCCCAAACACCAAATAAATCATTTTTTGTATCTCCATTTGGAGTAAATGCTGTTGGAAAATAAACATCTTTACAATCCACTGTAACATTAATAGCATCAAAAGCTTTACAACCATCTTTATCTGTCACTGTTACAGCATATGTTCCTGTTTTAACAAAAGTAAATGTTGGTTGTGTAGTATTATCTTGCCATTCATAATGCTCAAAATTTCCTGGATTTAAGATGAGTTGTTAACCTGGACAAAAAGCTGTATCCTTTCCTAAAAAAATACTGATATTATTTGATGAATCCTTCAAAATAATATTGTTTAAATTAGTTGTACAAGCATTACTATCCTTTATTTGAACACTATAATTTCCTGAAGGAACATTGGTAAAAGAATTAACTGTATACGCATTTGACCAATTGTACTTATATGGAAGAACACCACCAGAAATATTTAAAACTTGCTCCATCATACTTTTTTTCTGTTTCCCAAAAAACTTTAAAAGAAAGAATTGGATTGGTTAAACTTGTTAAATCGAAACATGGACTTTCAATCCAAGAGATTTCTCCATTGTTGTAATTATTGCCTGTTAATCCACCAACAATCCAGCATTTAGATCCACTTGCAGCATTTGCAATTACAGTTTTAGTGGGGGTGCCATAAGCCCAATCAGAATTAGTTCCACCACTTACCCAATTACCATTGTTGGTTTCAAAATCTTGTGTATAAGGAAAAGCAGCAATTGGAGTTCCACATTGTGCTGCACCAATTAAATTAAATGCAATATGTATAAAAAATAAACAATAAAATCTCTTAATCAAAAACATCGATCAAAACTAAGCGAGTATTAGAACTTAATTAATTTTTAATGAGTGTTACATTACCTTTTCTTATTACTTCTTTACCATTTTCGCCATTGCCCAAAATTACCCAAGCATAAGTATCCACGGGTAATTTTTGTCCATTAAATGTACCATCCCAAGCTTTATTCATATCACTAGTTTCAAATAAAAGTTTACCCCATCTATCAAAAATTCTAAAATAATGAAGTCGATAAATATTTACATAAAAAGGTTTAAATAAATCATTGGCACCATCAGTATTTGGAGAAAAGGCAGAAGGCAAATACACATCTGAACCTACAAAAAGCCATACAGTTTGTTTATCAGTTACTGTACACCCAATTGAATCTGTAATTTCAATATTGTAATTAATAATATTTGGTGCATTTAAACCATATGTTGCTATTGGGTTTTGAATGATATCACTATTTAATCCTAAATTGGGATTCCATAAATATCCAACGCCACCAGATAAAGCATTTAATTGTATGGGTACTCCACGAACACCATCAACTCGTGGATACGTTACAGGAGTTCTTCCTGCTAAAATGGGAACAACTTTAGTAACACTATCAAATAAATTAGGGCATTGATTTCCTGAAACAGTAAGTTTTACAGAATAATTGCCAACTGCATTATAGATATGCGTTGCATTTAAGTTTGTTCCAGAACCTCCATCACCAAAACTCCATTTGCTATTGGCAATATTATTTTGTCCATATCCTGGCAAACTTTTATTGGTGAAAAAAGTATTTACTTGAACACAATTATTTTGAAATTTAAAATCTGCAATTGGTTTACCATACACAGTTATTTTTTGAGAGAAAGTATCTGCAACACAACTACTATCTGAAGTAGTAACTAAATAAATTGTATATAATCCTTCTGAAAGATACACATGTATCGGTTGCCTTCCTATTGCAAATGTACCATCACCAAAACTCCATAAATAGTTGGTAATATTTGTACTGCCAAAGCCAGGTGTAGAAAGGTTTACAGGAATTGCTGGATTAAGAACACAGGCATTATTGATAGAGAAATTTGAATTTGGTTTGCCAAAATTTGTTACAGTTTTTGAGGTTATCGGTGATAAACAACCTCTATCATCTTGCACTTGTAAACTAACCACATATCTGCCAGGGTTTGTATAGGTATGTGTAGTATTTGTTAGTGTATCTGTTGTTCCATCTCCAAAATTCCAAAACCATTTTATAATGTTAGCACCTACAACTGTAGAAGCATTATTACACTGAATATTTAAAATTCCAAAACATGAGGTTTTAATTGGGATATTGAAAGCAGCAACAGGATTTGATGGGGTTGTAAACTGCTGTACTGTTGAATCTGAGCCACAACCAAGC
>JAYVBS010000239.1:0-5973 GCA_043750315.1 Chitinophagaceae bacterium | reverse complement strand
ATGGTAACGTATAATCTATCTTTATCTAATTGATACACTTCAGTCAATAATTCCCAACTCCAAGCAATTGCTTCTTTTTTAAAGTACCCGCCTGAATGACTTTCAAGTCGGGCAGGATCACCAAAACTCCAATTACCCAACATTTCAAACATGGTATGATGATAAGTATCAACACCCACTTCTTCTAAATCATTATGCTTACCACTAACACGCAAACATTTTTGTGTATCGGCAATTCTTGGATTTTCGGGAGTTCTATTTCCTAAAAAATAATCCTTAAATTGATTCATCCCAGCATTTGTAAATAATAATGTAGGATCATTTTTAACAACTATTGGAGCCGAAGGAACAATTTGATGTTGCTTGCTTTTAAAGAAGTCTAAAAAAGCTTGTCTAATTTCTGAAGAAGTCATCATAAATAATTCAATAGTTTGTTAGTTCATCAAAGAAAAAAAATTTGAACTAACAACCGTTTATATTTGCGTTTAATTGGGACAAAGATAATAGAATGGACACTTGATAATTGCCATCTTTTATAAAACATCCTCATCAATTTATAAAAAGAAAAAAGAAAAAATGAAGAATACACCTTTTACTGAGAAACATATTGCACTTGGAGCTAAAATGGCTGAATTTGCTGGATATAATATGCCAATTAGTTACACAGGAATTAATGATGAGCATTTTGCAGTAAGAACAAGTGTAGGAGTTTTTGATGTGAGTCATATGGGTGAGTTTATTTTAAAAGGACCAAATGCTTTGGATTTAATACAAAGAGTAACCACTAATGATGCTAGCAAATTAACAGCAGGCAAAGCTCAATACAGTTGTTTGCCCAACAAAGAAGGAGGCATTGTTGATGATTTAATTGTGTATTGTTTAGAAGAAAATAAATCTTACATGTTGGTTGTAAATGCCAGCAATATTGAAAAAGATTGGAATTGGATTAGCTCTTTCAACACTAATAATGTTGAAATGCATAACATCAGCGATAAAACTGCTTTGTTAGCTATTCAAGGTCCAAATGCAACAAAAGCTTTACAAGCTTTAACCAATGCAGATATTTTAAACTTGAAATATTACACTTTTACAAAAGGTGTTTTTGCAGGTGTAGATAACGTAATTATTAGTGCTACAGGTTATACAGGTGCTGGTGGTGTTGAAATATATTTTGAAAACACTGGAGATAATGCCACTAAAATTTGGGATGCTATTTTTGATGAAGGAAAAGCTTACAACATTAAACCAATTGGTTTAGGAGCAAGAGATACATTACGTTTAGAAATGGGTTATTGTTTATATGGAAATTACATTGATGATACCACATCTCCTTTAGAAGGAGGATTAGGTTGGATAACAAAATTCACTAAAGATTTTACTGCTAGAGCAATTATTGAACAACAAAAAGCTGGAGGTGTAAAAAGAAAATTAGTAGGATTTGAAATGATTGATAGAGGAATTCCTCGTCATGATTATTTAATAAAAGATGCTGCTGGAAATGCAATTGGTAAAGTTTGCAGTGGAACTCAAAGTCCTAGTTTAGGAAAAGCAATTGGTTTAGGATATGTTGCAGTAGAACATGCACATATTGATATAGAAATTTTTATTGAAATAAGAAATAATTTGGTAAAAGCCAAAGTTGCAAAAACTCCTTTTGTATAAGAATTGCTTTTAAACTTTGTTAAAAACTTGTTTTCAGGTTTTTAAAACAACTTTTACAACCTTGTAAAGAATATCTTTGCAACCTATGGCTAGATACGCCCATGATGTAATCATTCCTACGGAAAATAGTAGTTTATCAAAAAAAAATCAAGTTGCAGAAATGTTTAATAATATTTCTCATCGCTACGATTTTTTAAACAGATTTTTAAGTGCTGGTATAGATCTATGGTGGAGAAAAAAAGCTATCAAAGAACTTAAATTAAATAGACCAAAAGTTATACTTGATGTTGCAACAGGAACAGCAGATGTTGCTTTGCTAACAGAAAAAATATTAAAACCCAATAAAATTATTGGTATTGATATTAGCGAGGGCATGTTGAATTTGGGTAAAGAAAAAGTGATTAAACAAAAAAAAGAACGCATTATTGATTTGCAAATTGGCGATTCTGAAAATTTACAATTTGATGATAACTTTTTTGATGCAGTAACCGTTGCTTTTGGTGTACGAAATTTTGAAAATCTTGAAAAAGGGTTAAAAGAAATTTTTAGAGTGTTGAAACCTACTGGTAAGCTGGTTGTTTTAGAATTCAGCAAACCTAATAAAAAAGGCATTAAAGGGTTTTATCATTTTTATATGAACAAAATAATGCCTCAGTTTGGTAGTATTTTTTCTGGTAATAAAGAAGCATACCTATATTTGAATAATAGTGTTCAAGCCTTTCCAGAAGGACAAGAATTTATAAAAATTTTAAATGAAACAGGATTTACACAAACTTATTTAAAAACATTAAGCCTTGGTGTATGTACAATTTATTGTGGAAGAAAATAATCCTGATTTTTGTTGTGAGTTTTATTGTTGTTGAGTGTTCTGCTCAGCGAGAACAATATCGATCTCAACACGATGATTTACCTTATTATTTTGGTGCAACTTTAGGATATAACTTAAGTTATTTATCAGCAAAAAAATCTGAAAAATTTTTAGCTGAAGATAGTATTTTGGTTGCTGAACCTGCTGCAAGTGGTGGTGTTACTATTGGCTTACAAGCTACATTTAAACTCACTAAAAGATTACAAGCACGGTTTAATCCTTTGATTGTTTTAGGTGGTGCCAGATATTTTAACTACACTTTAAATTCAAAGTATAATACCAATGAACCCATTGAACAACGTTATACTTTACCTACAACAGTTTTAAGTTTACCTGTAAGTATAAAGTTTAATAGTGATCGAATAGATAATTTTAGAACGTATTTGTTATTTGGTGTAAAAGCAGATGTTGATTTAAGTGCAAATTCTACAGCTCGAAATCAAGAGGGTTATATTAAATTAAAAAAATATAATTATGGAGTTGAAGCTGGTGTTGGTTTTAATTTGTTTTTAAAATTCTTTACACTTACACCAGAACTTAAAATAAGTTATGGATTAAATAATATATTAGATAGAGAACCAAACTTAAAATATTCTGCAGTTTTCGAAAGTATTCAATCTCGAATGATTATGTTTAGTTTGCATTTCGAGGATTAAGAAAATATGTCTTCTCTTACAAAAAAAAATATCGCCATTTTTATAGCACTCTTGTTTCATGTGTGTGGTATTTTCGGAATTCTGTTTACACCTTATAAAGATTGGTTTGTTCAAAACACTTCACTGAATTTAGTAATAATGGCTGGCTTGTTAATTTTTACTCAACCAAATATTAATCGTTACTTTTTTTTATTTATCATTATTGCAATTGTTGTGGGTCTTGCTGTTGAAATGGTTGGTGTAAATACTGGTTTATTATTTGGTAATTATACCTATAGTGAAATCATGGGAACTAAGTTTTTTAATGTTCCTATTTTAGTAGGTGTACAATGGTTTGTAATAATATATTGCTGTGGGGTGATTATGCAATTTGTAAATAATTGGGCACATCAAAAAATTATTGATTTAGGTGGAGAAAATGGTAAAACTCAAAAAGTAAAATCTATTTCTTTAATTATTGATGCTGCTTTATTAGCCACTTTATTTGATTTTGTTATGGAACCTGTTGCACAAAAATTAGGTTTTTGGCAATGGAAAAATAATGAGATTCCATTTTTTAATTACACCTGTTGGTTTTTCATTAGTGGCCTTTTGTTACTTGTTTTAAACAGATTACCATTTACTAAACTTAACCCTTTTGCAATTCATTTATTCATCATACAATTGTTATTTTTTATTACTTTAAGAATATATTTATGATAGTGGTTTATATCTTTATTGCTTTACTCACTTTTTTTTTAATGGAAGGTATTACATGGCTTACCCATAAATATGTGATGCATGGATTTTTGTGGTTTTTGCACGAAGATCATCATCAGCCTCATAGCCATATACTTAAAAAAAACGATGCTTTCTTTTTAATTTTTGCTATACCCAGTTGGTTGTGTATTATGTTAGGTTTAAAATATCAAAACTATTTTGTTGCTGCAATTGGCTTTGGTATTGCATTATATGGTTTTGCATATTTTATTGTACATGAAGTAATCATTCATCAACGCATCAAATGGTTTACAAGAAGCAAGAATAAATATATTAGGGTAATTCGTTGGGCACATAAAATGCATCATAGACATTTGGATAAGTACGAAGGGGAAAGTTTTGGAATGCTATACATTGCAAAAAAATATTGGGAAAAAGTTGAGAGAGATGATAAAATAAAAAATAAAAATATTCAGATTTGACAAGTTTTTAAATTGTCAAATCTGAATAGTAGAAAAAACTTAATCATCAGCTACATTCTTGATCTTCATTAAAAGTGAGTATGCCCCTGTGAACACAAAATTTTTGTCAATAAAATTGGAATCCATTTCAACTTCAATAAATCCTTTAAAAGTATTACCAATTTTAACTTCTACTAATTCAAAAATATTTTTGTCTTTAACAACAAAAACATACTGTTTGTTTTCAAAACGTACAACGGCACTTTCTGGTAAAACAGTAGCATTCTTACTTTTTACTTCAAGTTCTGCATTCATAAACATTCCAGGCAATAATGTTTTATTATATTTTTCGAAATGGCAATGAACTAATACACTTCTATCGCTCGAAAGATTCTTGCTAATTAAAATAATCGAACAATCATATTTGTTTTCAGGATTATTGTTGGTGTAAGCCTGTAATTTTTGTCCAATAAAAAGTTTATCAAAATCTTTTTCGAAAATATTTAAAGCTAAATGTATGTCCATGGGGTTGATTAATTCAAACAACACATCGCTAGGATTTACATATTTGCCAATATTTACTTTTACATCAGAAACATAGCCATCAATAGGCGAGTAAATATTGATACTTCTAGAAATTTTATCAACACTTATTTTTTTAGGATTTACTCCTATTAAATTTAATTTTTCTTCTAAGGATTTAATTAAAATTAATTGTGATTGATAAGTTGCTCTAATTTGTTCAAATACTTTATCGCTAGTGGCTTTGCTTTGATTTAATTCTTTTTGCCGGTTGTATTCATTTTCTGTAAATGTAAACTGGGCTTTAGTAGTTAAATAATCTTGTTGTATTTGAATATACTGTTGGTCTTCAACAATAGCAATTACTTCTCCTTTACTCACATGCATTCCTGTAAGCAGTTTAGTGAATTTTAAATATCCACCTAAAGGAACACTTATTGAAACGATATTTTGAGGAGGCACTTCAACAACACCATTTACTTTTAAAATTGATGCTATAGATTGTTGCTTTAATTTTCCAATTGTAATACCTGCATTTTTAAATTGTTCATCACTTAGCGTTAACCATGTATTTTCAGCATCATTATTTTTTTGTTGAACTTCTGTTGTATTGCTTCCACAAGAAACTAGTAATAAAACTATAGAGAAAAGGATGACTGTTTTTTTCATAATTGTTAAAGTTAGGCGTTGATAAAATAATTAATTTCTATTACACTATTATTTCTGTTCTTCAGGGCTTCAATGTAATCGCTTTGAATAGTAATCGCTTGATTCATTAAAAATCCCCATTCTAAGAAATTAATATCTCCATTTAAAAATTGTTTGTTAGCAGTATTAATAATGATTGTAGCATTTTTTATAGCTGTTTTTTCAAAATAGTTAACCGCTTCATCATATTTTTTGAAATCTAAAAGGGATGATTTATAAGCTATTTCAAAGTTTTTTAAATTGAGTTCGTATTCATTGTTGGTAATTTTTTCTTTTGTTTGAGCAGCACTAATTTTTTCTTTTTGGCCAGTATTAAAAAGGGGAATTCCAAGACCTAATTGTACAGATTGAAACCTTGGAACTGCATTATAAGTTTTATTATCAGCCCCCGAACCCC
>JAYVBS010000238.1:0-13469 GCA_043750315.1 Chitinophagaceae bacterium | reverse complement strand
TAATACTTTGGCCAAATCTAAAAGCATTCCCCAATTTTCTGGTCCTTTTAACCCTCTACCACCACTAACAACAATATCAGCTTCTGTTAAAGGAACTTCACCACTTACTTTATTTACTGCAATAATTTTAATTTTTGGAGAAGCAACATCTAAATTAATATTAACAACTTCAGCAACACCATCTCCTACTACTAAGTTAAAACTATTAGGATTTAATGAAATGATTTTAACAGCAGTATTTACTGTAATATTAGCAAATGCTTTTCCACTAAAAACAGACTTTTTTACTACAAATCCATTTGTTGTATCTGGCAATGCAATAGCACCTGCAACTAAACCTGCTTTTAAACGAACTGAAACTCTAGCTGCAACTGCTTTTCCTGTTGTGTTATGAGAGAACACAATTACACTAGCATTAGTTTGTGTTGCAGCATCAGCAATAGCTTTTGCATAAACTTGACTATCTACTTTATTAAAAACTTCATTATTTATGTGATGAATTTTAGTTACTCCATACTTACCTAATGCAGTTAAATCATCATTAACTGAACCCAATAATAAGCCTTCGGCATTTACCCCTAATTGTATTGCTAATTGTGCACCATAACTTAAAGCTTCAAAAGAAGATTTTTTAATGTGGTTTTCGGTTTGATCTATAAATATTAAAACAGACATATTTTTTATTTGAAAAATTGAAAAATTTGAAAACAAGCAAATACAATTTTTATTTTCACATTTGCTAATTTTAGTATTTGAATATTAAATTGCTTTTGCTTCCTCATGTAATAATCTCACTAATTCATCTACATTATCAGCATCAACTAATTTAACACCAGCTTTTGCAGGTGGAAGTTCATAACTTGAAACAGTAGTTAAAGTTTCAACTTGGCAAGGCTCTATTACATTTAATGGTTTTGATCTAGCAGCCATTATTCCTCTCATATTTGGAATTCTTTGCTCTGCTAATCCTTTCTGACAACTTACTACAACAGGTAAATTCACTTCACAAACTTCTTCACCACCTTCAATTTCACGAGAAACTGTAGCTATTTGGTTATCTAAATCAAATTTTGTAGCTAAAGAAACATAAGGCATATCAAGCATTTCAGCAATCATTCCACCGATTGATGAACCATTGTAATCTATGGTTTCTTTACCAGTAAAAATAATATCATAACTATTTTTTTTGGCCAATTCAGCTATTTGAGCTGCAATAGTGTAACTATCATTGCTATCAACATTTACCCTATTAGCTTCATCTCCACCTAATGCTAATGCTTTACGAATTATAGGATCACAATCTACTAAACCAACTGTAACTAAATGAATAACTGTTGAAGCATCTTTTTCTTTTAACTCAATGGCTCTAACTAATGAATACCATTCATCATAAGGATTAATAATCCATTGTACACCATTTTCATCAAACTTAGTATTCCCATCCTTAAAAGCAATTTTAGAAGTGGTGTCTGGTGATTTACTAATACAAACTAAGATTTTCATTGAAACTATTTTTATTTAGTTGTTTATGCAACTATATGCAAAAGTAACTGTTTTTTAAAATGGTTGCAAAGGTTAAGTAATTTATTTTTTAGAAGGATGTTTTAAATACTGTATAACTAAAAATTATATACCATTTTAGATAGAAAATGCTTAATTAAATACCCATTATTTAACTATTTCCAACCACCACCAAGTGCTTTATAAATATTTGTTATTGATATGAATTGATTCTTTTTAGTTTCAACTAAATCAAGCTGTGTTTCAAGTGCATCTCTTTGAACAGTTAATACTTCTAAATAATTTGCTCTATCGGAAATAAATAAAGCTTTAGCTATATCAATTGATTTATTTAATGTTTCAGCTTGTTTGTTTTTTAAATCATAAATTTTTTGAATGTTTTTAATATTTGACATTTCATTATAAACTTCTATATATCCATTTAAAATTGTTTTCTGATAAGTATACATAGCAGAAATTTGTTTTGCTTTTGCATTCTTAAATTCAGCCTGTATTGCATTACGATTAATAATTGGAGCAGCTAAATCACCTACAAATGAAAAAGCTAAATTCGTAAAAGTTGGTAAAACATACTTAGGTTTAAAGCCTTGCAATCCCAAGATGCCAGTAATTCCAACTGTTGGATAAAATTCGGCTCTTGCTATTTGAACATCTAATTTTGAAGCTTGAAGTTCAAGTTCTGCTTGTTTAAAATCGGGTCTATTTTGTAATAATTGTGAAGGAATTCCAAATTGAATATTTTTTAGAATACTTGTTGCAAAAGTAGTTTTATCTCTTTTTATTGTTTGAGGATATCGACCCAACAAATAATTTATTCTATTTTCAGAGATAGTAATTTTTTGTAAAATTTCAAATTCTTGGCTTTGAGAATTGTAAACTTGAGCTTCAAACTGTTTCACAGCAAGCTCTGTAGCTCTTGCAGTTTCTTTTTGAACTTTTAAAATTTCAAGTTGATTTTTTTGAAGTTCTATTGCTTTTTTTATTATTTCTAATTGATTATCTAATGCCAACAACTCGTAATATGAATTTGCAGTTTCGGCAACTAAATTTGTTATAATAAAATTTTTACCTTCTACTGTTTGCAAATACCTTACTAAAGCAGCTTTCTTTGCGTTGTGTAACTTACCCCAAATATCTGCTTCCCAACTGGTTCTAAATCCAAGAAAGATATCAGTAATAGGTTCTGGAACTTCTTTGCCAGGTAATATTTCTGTTGATGCATTACCTGCACCTTGTGCAGTATATCGACCAGTTTTTTCTAGTCCTAAACCAATTATACCATTTCCTTTTGGCAATAAATCGGCATGTTTAATGCTAATATTATTTCTAGCAATTTCAATATCTTGAAAAGTAGAAAGTAATTCATAATTATTTTTAATAGCGGCGTCAATTAATTCAACAAGAAATTTATCGGCAAAAAAATCTTTCCATTTTACATTTGACATGTTAGTACTATCACTTTCTTGCGAATAATTAGTTGGAAAATTATTTTTATTCTCTACTTGCACTATTGCTGGCACTTTGCAACCAGCTATAAAAACTAAAAATATTAAACCTATTTTTTTCATAATGATTTTATTTGTTGCGACGAATGCACGAATATTTTTTTATTCGTGCATTCGTGGCTAATGATTACTTTCTACTGCTTCTGATAAAGGATTTTCTTCTTCATTTTCAACCAAAATATGTCTTTCTGAAATTCGTGCAAAAACGTAATACAACCCTGGAACAATGAGCACTCCAAACACAGTTCCAAACAACATTCCTCCTGCAGCAGCAGCACCAATAGTTCTGTTACCAATGGCACCAGGGCCTGTTGCAAAAACTAAAGGAATTAAGCCAGCAATAAATGCAAATGATGTCATTAATATTGGGCGTAATCTTGCACTGGCACCATCAATAGCAGCTTGCATTGCAGTAGCCCCAGCTCTATGCCTTTGTACAGCAAATTCAACAATTAATACAGCATTTTTACCTAAAATACCAATTAACATTACCATTGCAATTTGAGCATAGATATTGTTTTCTAGTCCCAAAATCATAAGTAAAAAGAATGCTCCAAATATTCCAACTGGTAATGATAATAATATTGGTAAAGGCAATACAAAACTTTCGTATTGAGCCGACAAAACCAAGTATACAAAAACCAATGAAATTAAGAAAATATAAATAGCTTGATTTCCTTGTCGAGATTCATCTAATGATATACCAGCCCACTCAAATCCAAATCCTTTTGGTAATGTTTTTGTTGCAACTTCACTAATAGCATTCAGTGCTGTGGCACTGCTATAACCAGTTGCCGGACCTCCATTTACTTCTGATGAATTGAATAAATTATGACGAGTAATCTCACTCAAACCAAATACCTTTTCAAAATGCATAAAAGCACTATATGGCACCATTTCTCCTTTTTCGTTTTTAGTGTACATTTTTAAAATATCTTCTGGTGTAACCCTATATTGTGGCAAGGCTTGCACCATTACTTTATATTGTCTATCATACTTTATAAAATTGGTTTCGTAATTACTACCAATTAATGTTGATAGATTATCTAAAGCATTGCCAATAGTTACTCCTTTTTGTTCTGCTTTATCATTATCTACCACTAATAAATATTGAGGAAAACTGGCACTGTAAAATGTAAATACAGAAGACAACTCTTTTCTTTTATTCAACTCTTTTACAAAGTCTTTGGTAACTTTTTCCATCAACTTAAAATCGCCTGTTCCAATTTTATCTACAACACGCAATTCAAAGCCACCAGCAGCTCCATAACCTGGCACAGCTGGTGGTGGAAAAAATTCTATACTAGCACCTTTTATATTTTTTGCTTTTTCTTCCAAGTCTTTCATCACTGCTGTTAGTGTACGTTTTCTTTCACTCCAATCTTTTAAATTAATTAATAAACTACCCGAGTTAGAACCTGTTCCTTCACTCAAAATTTCGTAACCAGCCATAGTTGAAACAGATTTAATTTCTGGAATGGTAGCTGCTACTTTTTGCAATTGGTTTGCTACATCATCTGTACGTTCAAGTGTAGAGCCTGGAGGAGTAAGAATGATAGCATAAAAAAGGCCTTGATCTTCATTTGGAATGAACCCAGATGGAACTCTTGAACTTAACATCCAAGTTCCAATACAAAATAAAATAAGTGTTACAAAAGTTATTACTCTACGATTTACAATAAGGCTTACTAATTTTTTATATCTATCATTTAACCTGCTAAACCAATTATTAAACCCAGTTAAAAATTTATTAAGTAGTGTTTTTCTTTTAGGTTTTCCGTGTGTATTTTTTAACATCATTGCACACAATGCAGGTGTAAATGTTAATGCTACAATACCAGAAAGAATAATAGCTGTAGCCATTGTAACAGAAAACTGTCTATAAAAAATACCCACTGGTCCACTCATAAAAGATACTGGTATAAACACTGCAGCCATAACCAAAGTGATGGCTACAATAGCACCTCCAATTTCTTTTAATGCCATTTTAGTTGCTTCAAGTGGGCTGCAATTAAATTGCTCCATTTTTGCGTGAACAGCTTCTACCACAACAATGGCATCATCTACCACAATGCCAATGGCTAATACTAATGCAAATAATGTAATTAAATTTAAGGTAATGCCAAACAACTGCATAAAAAAGAAAGTACCAATAAGCGATACGGGTACTGCTATTGCTGGAATTAAAGTAGAACGCCAATCTGCCAAGAAAAGAAATACAACTAATGAAACTAACAGGAATGCTTCAACTAAAGTATGCACAACTTTTTCTATTGAAGCATCTAAAAAAGTAGAAACATCATATCCAATTTGATAATCCATTCCTTTAGTAAAAGAACTTTTTTTAACTTCTTCTAATTTTGCTTTAATATTTTTTATTACTTCACTGGCATTGCTACCATACGATTGTTTAATAACAATTGCAGCACTGGGTTTGCCATTTAGTTTAGAATATAAATCGTAGTAGGCATTACCAAACTCAACATCAGCCACATCTTTAAGTCGTAACAATTGCCCATTAACATTACTTTTTATAATTATGTTTTCATAATCTTCTTTTTTTGTAAATCTTCCAGAATATTTTAAAACATATTCAAATGCTTGTGATTGTTTACCACTTGCCTCACCCAATCTTCCTGGCGAAGCTTCTAAACTTTGTTCTGTCAATGCTTTCATTACATCATCTGCTGCTATTTTATATGCAAACATTCTATCTGGCTTCAACCATATTCTCATAGAATATTCTCTATCGCCCAAAACATCTGCAAAGCCAACGCCATCAATCTTTTTAAGTTCTGTAAGCAAATTAATATCGGCAAAATTGTAAAGAAAATTTACATCTAAATTGGGGTCGTTGCTATATAGGTTAACGTACATTAACATATTGCTTTCTTCTCTTGTAATTTTCACTCCTTCACGCACCACAATAGGTGGTAATTTATTTACAACAGCAGCTACTCTGTTTTGTACTTGCACACTAGCAATGTTGGGGTCTGTACCTAATTCAAAAACTACTTGAATGGTACAAGTACCATCGTTACCAGCATCAGAATCCATATACTTCAATCCAGGAATACCATTTAATGCACGTTCTAAAGGAATAACAACACTTTTAATCATCAACTCACCATTAGCTCCTGGATACTCGGCATTAATATTTACTTTGGGTGGAGAGATTGAAGGAAATTGAGTTACCGGTAATTTCAATAAAGCTAAAAGCCCCAAAAAAACTATGATTAAAGAAACGACTATTGATAATACGGGTCTTTGTATAAATTTACTGAACATTTTTTTGATTTATAAAATTGATAAAATCTATTTTTTTATTAACTGTAGATTAGCAATAACATCTTTTGCTTTAATAAATTCTACTTCTATTTTTTCATCTTCTCTTGCAGATTGAAGTCCATCCAAAAGAATTTTATCAGTTTCATTTAAACCACACTCAATTATATATAAGTTAGATAATTTATATTTAATAACAATATTTCTTGATTTCAATTTATTTTCATTATCTACAACATAAACATAAATTTTATCTTGTAATTCATAAGTGCATTTTTGGGGAATTATTAAAGAATTTTTTAACGGCAGGGTTAACCGAACTTTACCAGTTTCGCCATGTTTCAAAAGTAAATCTGGGTTTGGAAATTTTGCTCTAAATGCAATATTTCCTGTTTCATTATCAAACTCACCTTCTATCGTTTCTATTTCACCTGTATACTTGTGCAAATCACCATTGGCAAGAATTAAACTTACTTTTTGATGCTCATCTGTTTTATGATTTTTAAAGTTTAAATATTCAACTTCCGAAACATTAAAATATGCATAAACATTTTTATTATTAGACAATGTTGTTAATAAAACTCCTTCGTCAATTAAACTCCCTTGTTTAAATTTAGTTCTATCAATAATGCCATCAAAAGGTGCTTTTATTTTTGTAAAAGAAAGTTCTAATTCTGCCTTACTTAATTCGGCTTTTTCTTTTTCAAGTTTAGCTTGAGCCATTGATAATTCTGTCTGTGCCACAATATTTTTTTCAACTAAATTTTTCGTGTTTGCAAATTCTATTTCAGCAGTTTTTACTTCGGCTTTTTGTTTTAATACTTCAGCTTCATAAATTTTTGGCATAATGCTAAAAAGCACTTGACCTGTACTAACTGGCTTTCCTTCATCAACATTAATTCTTTCTAAATAACCCTTTACTTGTGCCCTTATTTCAATATTTTGAATAGATTGTATTTGAGCAATATAATCTTTCGAAACTACTGTATCCATTATAATTGGGCTTGTTACAGTGTATTTTTCTATTACAATTTTTTCTTCTGTTTTTGCTTTGCAGGCTATTAAACTAATAACTACAAAAAAACTAATGATTGATTTCTTTTTGCACATATGGAGTGTAATTTTTTTTTAAGCCAATTAAATCTATTTTTATTTAGGCTTAACAATAAACTTGATGGTGAAACGAAAATTATTGATTTGCTATTGTATTAACTTCTTTTACCAATAATAGTTGAGTTACTATTTTTATTATTTATAACACTTTTACAATGATTAAATATTAAAACAAAAGAGTTATACAATAGTGTAAGCATTATTAAAAATGCAATTAGCGAATGAAAATTATGATAGCAAAATATTTACAATAGATTATGCTTCGGGAGGCACTGGTGCAATATCATCAACATAAGAAGGAAAGAAAATAGAGTAGTGAAAATTGTTTACAGCTAATCTATTTTCAAATTTTTGAATAGAAATTAATGAGTGAGAAACAAACTTTACAACACCATGTTTTAAACTCGTCTGACGATGTTTTTGATGTTTGTTTCTAGGTGAATTGGAAGTATGATGAAAAACATTTTTAGCAATAAAATTTGTTGTTGAAAGAACAATTCCCTCTTCTCCAGAATTACACAAAACATCTTGTGCAAACATTCCATTGGTAAGAATTTGAATTGCAATAAAAAGCAATAAAATTTTTTTACTATGTTGAAACAGTTGCTGCATTGTGAATTAACTGCAAAAATAGGATTTGAAAATTAACAAATGAAGAATTAACATTTTTTTAAATTAGCCCATTCCATCATATTAATTTTTCAACAAATCAACAACACCTTCTTTCTCTAAAATCATGTATCCCAATCTATCATCACTAATACCATCTTTTAGTTGAAAACTAAATTCCATTTCATTGTTTTTAATCTTAGTTTCAAAATATTTGAATTTGATATTATTGAAATGAGTAAGTTTTTCTCCTATTTCATATAAATGAGTGGACAAAATATATAGCCCATTTTTTCTTTTCTGCAACCCATCAATTACAGTAATACTACATTTCATAGCATCATGAATATTGGTGCCTTTAAATAATTCATCAATTAAAATCAACCATTTTTTATTGCCACTAACTTTTATTACAGTGCTTTTAATTCTTTGCACTTCATTATAAAAAAAACTTTCATTCTTTACAACATTATCAACTATTTGAATATTGCTTAAGAGTCCATCAAAAAAAGATAAATTCAAATTTTTTGCAGCTACACTCATACCAATATGTGCCAAGTATACAGCAATACCAGTTGCTTTTATAAAAGTACTTTTACCAGCCATATTTGCTCCTGTTAAAAACAAAAAATTCTGATTTTTATTCAACTCAAAAACATAACCAACAGGTTTTTCTAAAAGTGGATGATACAAATCATCTGCATCAACAAAGGGCTCGTTAGATTCTATAAATTTGGGGAAAATAAAGTTAAATTTTACAGTTGCAATTGCCAAACTTAAGTAAGCATCTATTGTACTAAATATTTGTATAAGCTCTTGACAACTATTTTTAAAATCGTTTCTAAAAAAAGATGCATATTTCAATACAGAAACATCAGCTAATGCCTGTTTATTTTCTAGAAGAATTTCTTGAATAATATCTTTTTGCAAGATGTTTGAAATTTTATTTGTCCAAGAATCTATCTTTCTACTTTTTTCTTGTTGCAATAGGCTATTCAATTCATCTAAACCTTTAATAAAATCTATAAAATGTTCAATAGAATATTTTGTGAGAAAAAAATCTGGCTTATAAAAATATTTATAAAATATAGTGTTGAAAGTTCTTGCTGGAATTGGATAAGATTCTAGAGATGTTAAATAATACTTTTCCATCACCATCAAAGTACCATTTGTAATTGTGGTTGGAATTTGATGATGAATAGAAATTAAATATTTGATGGTTTGCTGTGTATCTGCAATATCCTGAATATTAGAAAGAGGCGTTGTAAGTATTTGCCTTAATAAACTTTTTCCTTCAGTAGTTTGAGTAAAATTAAATTGATGAAAAATAGAGTATTCTTCTTCATTGCTAAAAATTGAGAGGTCTTGTAATGTGGTTTTGTCTATTTGCATAAAGCGGCAGTTATGGCTTACATTCTATCAAATTGCAACCTTTTTCCTTTAATAGATTCATTTAACTTATTATTTCCATAAACTAAATTTCCATTTACAAAAGTGTTTTCTATTGTTGCAGGAACTGTAAAATTTTCAAAGGGACTCCACCCGCATTTGTATAAAATATTCTCTTTAGAAATAGTGTAAGGCTTGTTCAGATCTAGTAAAACTAAATCTGCAAAATAACCTTCTCTAATATACCCTCTTTCTTTTATTTGAAAACATTCTGCAACAGCATGGCACATTTTTTCAACAACTCGTTCCAAACTTATTCTTCCTTTTTTAACATGATGTAACATGATTTGCAAAGAATGTTGAACCAAAGGCAATCCTGCATGTGCTCCAAAATAATCATCAACATTTTTTTCTTCCCAAGTATGAGGTGCATGGTCAGATGCTATGATATCTATCTTATCATCTAACAATGCTTGCCAAATAGCATCTTGACAATGAACATCTTTAATAGCTGGATTGCACTTTATTTGATACCCTAATCTTTCATAATCATTACTATTAAAATGCAAATGATGAACACAAACTTCACTAGTAATTCTTTTATCTTTTAAAGGCAACATGTTACCAAATAACTGAATTTCTTTAGCAGTTGTAATATGCAAAATGTGTAAACGAGTATTATACTTTTTTGCAAACTGAATGGCTTTCAAAGAAGATTCAAAACAAACATCTTCATCTCGAATAATTGGATGATCAGCAGCTGTAAATTTTATTTTTGTAGCTTTTAGTTTTTCAATATTGGCTTTAATAATGGATTCTTCTTCACAATGTGTTGCAATTAATAATTCAGAACCTGCAAATATTTTTTCTAGTAAAATTGGATTATCAACTAATAAATTCCCAGTAGATGATCCCATGAAAATTTTTATACCACAAACATCATTTTTCTTTTCATTAGTAAGCATTAGTTCATCATAATTTTCATTGCCGGTGCCCATAAAAAATGAATAATTTGCAATTGATGTTTTTGCAGCAATATGATATTTATCCTCTAATAATTCTTGAGTAAACGCAGGTGGATTAGTATTAGGCATCTCCATAAAACTGGTTACACCACCTGCAACTGCTGCTTTAGATTCTGTGTAAATAGTTGCTTTATGTGTTAGGCCAGGTTCACGAAAATGTACTTGATCATCTATAACACCAGGTATCAAAGTTTTTCCAGTAGCATCAACTTCTTCAACTCTATAATTTACTTGAATAGAATCATCGATTTTTTCTACTCTTTCATTTTTAATTAAAACATCAGCAAATACTTTTTTCCCTTCATTAACCATCTCTGCATTTTTTATGAGGTAAGTTGACATAGAATCTTATTTTTGATTTATAATCGTCAAAGATGAAAAAAATATTTTTCTTTTTACTCACTTTATTTTTTATTCAACAAATAAATGCACAAGCTGATTTTATTGAATTGGGCTCAACACAGTATAATTTATTAGATAGATTAGAAATAAAATTACAAAAAGATTCTGTATTAAATTTTAGTATGGTTAAACCATATGATAGAAAAATTGTAACTGAAAGATTAGAATACATTGACAGTTTGCAAAAAATTGGTGCAATCAAACTTTCAAAAGTTGATCTTTATAATTTAGATTTAGCACTTAAAAATAATTTTGATTGGAGAAAGAAAAGAGGAGATACTTCTCTACAATTTAAAAATCTATGGGGCAAAGCACATAAAACAAATCCTTTTTATTTTGGTGTGAAGAGAGGAGATTTTTCATTTTATTCTCACCTCATGTATAACTTTCAATTAGGAAAAGAAAGTATTTCATCAGCAAAACTTTACAATAATTCTCGTGGTTTATTTCAATGGCGGGGTCAAGTATCTAAACGAATTGGTTATTATACTTACACTACAGATAATCAATTGAGAAACCCTTTGTATGTTAGAGATTATAGTGCCAAAAACTTTGCTGTGACTGGATTTGGTTATTTTAAAGGAGATGTTTCACCAGGTTCAACAGCCCCAATTGATGCATTTGAAGTGAAGGGTGGTATTATGATAAATGCTGCAAAAGGAATTGACTTGCAATTTGCATTTGACAAAGTTTTTATTGGGAATGGCTATAGAAGTTTAATATTAAGTGATTTTAGCAATAACTATCTTTTCCTAAAAGTGAATACTCGTTTTTGGAAAATAAATTACACCAACATATTTGCCCAAATGATTAATCGAGATGGTGTTTTTGGTGATACCATTTTTCCAAAAAAATTCATGACTTATCATTCACTTGATGTTCAAGTTACCAAATGGCTGAATCTTGGATTTTTTGAAAACATTATGTTTGGTAGAAAAAATGGTTATGATTTAAATTACTTAAACCCAATGATATTTATGGTTGCTATGGGACATCAAGTTGGCAGTCCTGATAAAGCAACTATTGGAATGAATTTCAAAGCAAACGCCATTAAAAACACACAACTTTATGGACAGGTAATCGTCAACGAATTTGTTTTAGGAGAAGTTTTGAAATATAGTAAAGGCTGGTGGGCAAATAAACAAGCTTTACAACTTGGATTTAAAACTATTGACTTGTTTGGTGTTAGCAATTTAGATGTTCAAGCAGAATTGAATATTGTACGACCATTTGTTTATTCTTCAAAAGATAATTTTAGTTCTTATACTCATTACAATCAAGCATTGGCACATCCTTTAGGAGCAAATTTTAAAGAAATTGTTGCTATTGTACGTTATCAACCCATTCCCAAATTAGTTTTACAAGGAAAAATTATTTACTTTAAACAAGGTCTAGATTCTGCAGGAAAAAACATGGGTAATAATGTTTTATTACCATATACAACTAGACCTTATGATTATGGATGGAAAATTGGTTCTGGAGTAAAAGCAACTGGATTATTAGCACAAGCATCAGTTACTTATGAATTGTTGCCTAATATTTTTCTTGATGCAGATTATATTATTAGAAATTACAAAAGAGAAAACATTGCAGATGTTAACACCAATATTTTCAATGTAGGTTTTAGAATGAACTTAAGAAAAAGGGAATACGATTTTTAAATTAATCTAATTCCTTTATCATCAAAATTTATTATTCGTTGCTTGAATAAATTGCCTGTTGTCATTTTAAAAGTCTTTTTACTCATCCCAAAAAAAGCATAAATATCTTCTGGTTTAGATTTATCGTGATAAGGTAAAAAACCATTGTTTTCTTTTAATAATCTCAGAATTTTTTCAGATTCATCCTCCACTCTCATAAAGCCTGGTTTACCTAAAGCTACGTCTATCTTATATTTCAGCTTACCAGTTTCATCTGGTTCATGTATTTTTTTAATGAACCCTTTAATTTGATCTCCAACTTCAATTTTATCAAATACATCATTGTGATGCAATAATCCTGAATGAATATTATTTATAATTACAACAAAACCAATATCAGTTTTTCTATACATTATTAAATCTATAATGTCTAACCGTTTAACTGTTAATTCATCATTCTGCAAATACGCATCTAACTTTTCTGTTGCAACAATTCTATTTGTTTGTTCATCAATATAAATCTTAACCAAATATTTTTTTCCAACAAACATGTCGCCCAATTGCTTTGTTCTGGGAACAAATAAATCTTTCATAATCCCAATATCCAAAAAAGTTCCATGAGCTGTAACTGTTTTAGCTTCTAACATCGCAATATCGCCAACCTGTGCTTTTGGCTCCTGAGTGGTTGCTATTAACCTTCCTTCATTATCCTTATATATAAAAACTTTAACATGATCCCCAACTTTCAATCCATCAGGAACAAATCTTTTTGGTAATAAAATACCATCTAATTCATCTTCTAAATACACTCCAAAATCCACTGCTCTTAGCACTTTCAACACATTATATCTTCCAACGTTAATCATAATTATTTATCTTAAATTTTCAATTCATTCAAATATACAACACAACAATGGCTAAGATTATAATTATGATTGAATTCAGAAAATTGATAGATAGAACTTAATTTTGAAATGTGA
>JAYVBS010000237.1:0-2573 GCA_043750315.1 Chitinophagaceae bacterium | reverse complement strand
TCTGTATTGGCCTCGCTTTTCTGATTTTGTAATATTTCCTGCATTTCCGGGCTATCACTTTTCTCCATCTCCAGTTCCCAATACACTAATTTTTTATAAATATCCATCCAACCTTTGTAATCTGGATTATCGTTTAATGCCATAAACAATTCTCGAAACTGTTGCTGATAGCTTGAAGTAGTTTTTTCTGCAACTAATCTTTTATTATCAATAATTTTTTTAAGGCTTAATAAAACTTGATTCGGATTTACAGGCTTTAACAAATAATCACTGATTTGACTTCCAATTGCTTCATCCATTAAAGTTTCAGTTTCATTTTTTGTAATAAGAACAATAGGAATTTGCTGATTAATTTCTTTTATTTTAGATAATGTTTCTAACCCAGAAATGCCGGGCATTGACTCATCTAGTAAAACAACATCAATAAAATTTTCTTTTACATATTCAATGCCTTCAAAACCATTAGTAAAAGTTACCACATTATACCCTTTATTTTCCAAAAACATTTTTTGTGATTGCAAACTTTCAATTTCATCATCTATCCAAACAATTTTAGCTATTGACATAGTAATTTTTTATAAAAAAGATTAAAGTAAAAAAATAAATACTGGTTGAATATTAAACAACCGAATAAAATTAAAAGTAGAAATGTTTCAAATAAGTGTAATCGTTCTTGAGTAATCAAATATATTGATGATGATAAATTAATAAATTAAGATCTTTATATTTTAACAAAGAATAAAACTAATTAAGTTGTGGGTCTAGTGGATAATTAATTAAAGTTTTATATGCACCACCCATATCTTTCAGTACATCTTTCCAAAGAAAATCTTCATTTAAATGAAAAATGAAACGCTTATTGGCTTTGTGAAGCATCCAACTTTTTTGATCAATTTCTGCATCAAGTTGACCAACTGACCAACCAGAATATCCTATATAAAATCGTAAATCTCTAGGTGAAATTAATCCAGTCGAAATACCAAGTAATGCTTGGCTAAAATCTCCTCCCCAGAAAACATCATCAGTTATTGGTAATCCGCCTTCAATTAAGTCTGGTTTAGTATGAATAAAGTGTAAGGAATCTAATTCAACAGGGCCACCATAATAAACAGGAAAATGAATATGTTCTATACCACCAATAAAATCATTGAAATTCTTTTGATGCTTTTTGTTTAAAATAAACCCTGTAGTTCCTTCACCATGATGATCACAAATTAAAACTACAGACCTTAAAAAATTAGGATCTTTTAAAAATGGGTCAGATATTAGTAATGTTCCAGATTCTATGGTTTGCATACGCTCAAATTTAGCAAATTCAAATTAAATAAAGCTAGTTAAAATCTCACTAAACTTTATTCACAAGATGTACAGAGTATTAATGTATTTATATTTGCTTTAATGAGGAAAATTTTACCCGTAATTATTATTCTTATTGCCTTATCATTAGTTGGACTACTTTTTTTACAAGGTTCATGGTTAAATAATTTGGTACAATTGAGGGCTGCTCAAATTTCAAGTAAAATAAATGTTGCTGCCTCAGGTGTAGCTTTAGATATAAGTAAATCGGTTTATAATAATAAATCTAATAAAATTCCACATAAACTAAGAGGCTTAAGTTTTGGGAACGACATGTTTAATATTCTTAAACCCAAAATGGTAAGCGAACAATTTTCTTTACAAGATATTCAGAATAAAATTTTAGTTGCATTTAAAGATGAGGAATTAAAAAAAATAAAATTTGATTTTGCTATTATAAGTAGTAATAACGAATATGAAATGCAAACTCCAAATTTTGAAAAAAATTTCTTTAATACTACAAATAATAAATCATTTATATTCCCAATGTATCCTGGTGGAGGCACTGACTTTGAAGGATTAAATATTGCAGAACATTTAGTAATTGTAGTTCCTAATTTTAGCAAACAAGTTTGGGGCACATTAACTTGGATAGTTTTAGGCAGTGGCATATTCACACTCATCATTTTTGCAGCATTTTTCATTACTGTGAAAACTATTTTAAATCAGAAAAAAATAAGTGAAATAAAAAGTGATTTTATAAATAATATGACCCATGAATTTAAAACACCAATAGCAACGATTTCCTTAGCTGTTGATGCTATAAAAAATCATAAGGTATTAAACAATCCAGAAAAATTGCAATACTTCACTAGTATTATTAAAGATGAAAATACTAGAATGAACAAGCATGTAGAAACAATTTTGCAGGCTGCATTAATAGAGAAAAAAGAATTACAACTTAATTTAGATATACTAAGTGCAAATATTCTTATTGCTTCAGTTGTTGATAATTATCAATTACAACTTTCTGCAAAAAATGGTATTTGCCAATTAGAATTAAATGCAACACAAGATTCCCTTTTAGCTGATGAAGTTCATTTTACCAATGCCATTTCTAATTTGGTTGATAATGCTATTAAATATTCTGAAGAAAATTTAAAAATTGTTGTGAGTACTTTTAATAAGAATAACAAATTATACATTACTATTAAGGATAATGGTATTGGTATGAGTAAAGAAACTGTGAAAAATATTTTTCAAAAATTCTATCGAGC
>JAYVBS010000236.1:0-6014 GCA_043750315.1 Chitinophagaceae bacterium | reverse complement strand
CATAATAAAATAAATGATTTGCTGCAAGTGGAATATCAATATCTCTACTTTCTCTGATAGATTTTCCTCCATCTAAAGTTTCAATTACAGCAAATTCTCTTGCTCTTTCTTGCACCATTCTTGCAATACGATAAATGTATTTTGCTCTTTCCTTTGCAGGCATTTTGCTCCAAGTTTTATCATAAGCATTTCTAGCTGCTTTAACAGCTTTGTCAACATCTGCAGCAGAAGCCTCAGCAACTTCACTAAGTTTTTCTTCAGTTGCAGGATTTATAGTATCAAAATACCCGCCTGAATGAACTTCAGTTCGGGCAGGTTTTTTAATTGTTGGTTTTTCGAATTTTCCATTAATGAACAAATCGTATTTGGCATTAATTTTTGCACTGCTTTTACTTTCTGGAGCAGGAGCATATTGAAACCTCCCTAATCCCTCCAAAGGAGGGACTTTTAAAACGGTTTCTTTTTTAGGTACAATTTTTTTTGTTGAAATATTATTGTTTGATTTTGCCATGTTCATTTTGTTTTAAATTTCCCTTTTGGGGGATTGAGGGGGCTTAGTCTATACTAAAATAATTTGCACTTTGATACACACCAGTTCTTTCTTTTTCTAATTGCATCAACACATCATTTGCTAAACTGCTTGCACCAAACCTAAACCATTCGTTGTTCATCCATGCTGTTCCCAAGGTTTCTTGCAACATCACTAAATAATGTAATGCTAATTTTGATTTGCTTATGCCACCTGCTGGTTTCATTGCAATTTTTTTTCCCGTCTTATAATAAAAATCTCTTATTGCTTCTAACATTACTAAAGTAACAGGCATAGTGGCTGCAGGAGAAATTTTACCTGTTGATGTTTTAATAAAATCTGCACCAGCATACATTGCAATATCACTAGCTTTTCTTACTTTATCATAAGTAACCAACTCGCCTGTTTCTAAAATAACTTTTAATCGTGCAGTACCACAAACTTCTTTAATAGAAGCTATTTCGTCGAAAACAAAATTATATTCTCCTTCTAAAAATTTACCTCTGCTAATCACCATATCAATTTCATCGGCACCTTCATTTACAGCAAACTTGGTTTCGCGAATTTTTACATCTCTGGGAGCCTGACCACTAGGAAAAGCTGTTGCAACTGCAGCAACTTTTACACCAGAATTACCCAAAGCATTTTTTGCAATTTTTACCATTGATGGATAAACGCATATTGCAGCAACAGTTGGTAAATCTGGATATGCATCATGTAAATGAATTGCTTTATAACAAAGTTGTTGCACTTTTCCTTTAGTATCTTTTCCTTCCAACGTAGTTAAATCAATCATGTTTAAAGTAAGCTTTAGGCCATTTACTTTAGTTTCTGTTTTGATGCTACGTTTTGTAAATCGAGAGGCCCGTTCTTCTATTCCTACTTGGTCAATTCGAGGTGATAATGAAAAATCTGGAATATTTAAAACCATTATATTCTATTAAGTTTAATAATAGCAAATGTAATAAATAATAATGGCTAATTTAATTTAGCTAGTGGGATTGTTGTGGTTGAAATTTTTTATTTGTTTATGCATAATGTAAAACCAAAGTGGTGGGCATAAACTTAAAATCATCATACCAGGATATCCTGTTGGCATTTGAGGTACATTGTTATGATGACGAAGAATTTGATATTTTCTACTTGCCAAATAATGATGATCGCTATGTCTGCTTAATTCAAACAACATTAACCTGCCAATAATGTGATTACTATTCCAACTATGTTGTGGCATTGCTCTTTCAAATTTGCCATCAGTATTTTGTTTTCTACTTAAGCCATAATGTTCAATATAATTTACAGTTTCTAAAAGTATAATGCCAATCATTGCAGCAGCTAAAAAATAGAGTGTAATCCATCCTCCAAACAAAAAATAAATCATGAACACAAAAACAAATTGTATAAAATGAGCTTGCAGCATTTCATTATGAAAAGTAAATTTTGTTTGATGTTTTTTCAATGATTCATCATTTGCAATTTTCCAAGCACTGAAATAACTAAGTAGTATTGTTCTGAAGTAAAAGATGTATACCATTTCTCCTTTTCTTGCACTACTAGGGTCTTCTGGAGTTGCAACATTTTTATGATGCCCTTTATTGTGTTCAATAAAAAAATGTATGTACAAAGAAGTTAAGAGTAATGATTTGGCCAAGAATTGTTCAAATTTATTTACTCTATGTCCTAATTCATGACCCACATTTATTCCAAAAGTTCCACAGAGTAAACCCATAGTAAAAACTCTTGCAATAATATCTGTATTGCTTAAATTAAATTGAGACATGCTAATTAAAAAATAAAATAGAGCAAAAAATTGTACAATTACAATTGAATATAAAACATAATCGTAAGCTCTATTTTGTTTGGCTAATTCTTCCTCAACTTGCAGCATATTAGATTCATTTTGCTTGACAAACAATTCAGCAATTGGAATAATAATCCAAGCATAAATTAATGCATACCAACATGCAAATCCTGTTGATGAAAATGAAATAAAAGCTAAAACATAAACTAATAAAGGGGAAAGATATTTTGCAACTTTTATATTCATGTTTTAATGATTTAACTAAATAAATATTCTACATCTTCTTTGGTTAGTGTTTTCACAAAGCCCTCATCGTCTGTTATCAAATCCCTTGCTAAAATTCTTTTCTTTTCTTGTAGTTTCAAAATTTTATCTTCTACTGTATCAGTACAAATCATTCTATATGCAAAAATGTTTTTGGTTTGTCCTATTCTATGTGTTCTGTCAATAGCTTGTTGTTCAACAGCTGGGTTCCACCAAGGATCAACTATATATACATAATCGGCAGCAGTTAAATTTAAACCAACACCACCTGCTTTTAATGAAATTAAAAATACCCTACAATTTTCATCATTCTGAAAACGAGTAATAGCACGTTCTCTTTCAGCAGCAGATGAGCTTCCATCGAAATATTCAAAATCTATTTCTAGCTCTTTTAGTCTTTCTTTAATTAAAGCTAACATGCCTAAAAATTGAGAAAATATTAGTGCTTTATGATCGCTAATATTTTCAGAAATTTCTCTTCCAATCTCTTCTAATTTCACAGAAACATTAGGATATTTTTCTCCATCTGTTTCTTTAATGATGGCAGGACTATCACAAATTTGCCTTAGTTTCATTAAGCCCTGCAAGATGGTGAGTTGACTTTTGTTCACCCCTTTTTCTTGAACAACGCCTAAAATTTTATCTCTAAAATCGTTTCTATAAGCTTCATATATTTTGCGTTGTTCATCTCCCATTTCACAAAATAAAATCATCTCTTGTTTTTCTGGAAGATCTTTGGCTACTTGCTCTTTTGTTCTTCGAAGAATAAAAGGGTAGAGTAATTTTTTAAGATGTTCTTTTTGATCTTTTTCTCCAAAACGATCAATTGGCACTGCAAATTCAGATTTAAAAAACTCTTGGCTTCCCAACATTCCAGGGTTTAAGAAATTCATTTGAGCAAAAATATCGAAGGTATTATTTTGTAATGGTGTACCACTCAAACACAGTCTACTTCTGGCTTTCAGCAAACAAGCAGCTTTTGTAACTTTACTAGATGGGTTTTTTATAGCTTGACTTTCATCTAGAATTACATAGTCGAACTCTATCTGAATAAACTCTTTGATATCGCTTCTTAAAGTTCCATAAGTTGTTATAATTACATCTGCTTCTCTTTCTTTCAAATCGTCTTTCATTCTTCCACCACCATGGTGGATGTAATAGTTTAAAATAGGCGTGAATTTATTTATTTCATTTTGCCAGTTAAACATTAAAGTTGTTGGACACACAACTAGAGCTTTTAATTTTCCTTCATGTACTTTAATGTGGTTTAAATAACTTAAAGCTTGAACTGTTTTACCCAAACCCATATCATCTGCTAAAATTCCACCCCATTGAACTTCTCTTAAATAGTTCAACCATTGAAACCCGCTTTCTTGATAGGGTCTAAGTATTGTACTTAAATGTTCTGGAGCCTCAATTTTTTTTATTTCATAATTAAATCTAAGCTTATCATATTTTTCTTCCAATTGAACAAAAAGTTCTTCCTCATCTCTTTGGTTATATAAATCTTCAATAACACTATACTGAAATTTACTCAGCTTCATGTTATCTTGTTTGCCATCACCAACTTTAAAAAGAAGGCTATATTTTCTGATCCAATCTTCTGGTAAAATACCTAAGGTTCCATCACCTAAAGGAACAAATTGTTGTTTATTAGCTAGTGCTTTTTTAACATCTGAAACAGTAACTTTTTGTCCACCAAAATCAATTTCTACTTTAGCATCGAACCAATCTGTATTACTGCTAATATAAATTTTGGTTGATGGTTTGGATGTGTTAAATCTGAATCGTTTTAAAGATTCAAAACCAAACACAGCAGTATTCATTTCTTTAGCAGCATCAATAAATAAAAAGAACCAATTATTTTTTAAAACTTCTGCACCTTTTAAAGCCAAAGTGTAGTTGGCAGTGGTTTTTACAAAAAGTGAATGTAGTTGTTGAATTTTATTTACTAGCTCTGCTTCCACTTCTAAATTTCTATGAATAATTAATAAACGATCTTCAAAAGGGATAATAATTTTTTCTTTATCGTTTTGTTTTATGGTGTAATCATTATAAGAAAACACTGCTTCAAAAACCAAGTATTCTCCTTTTTCTTTTAAAAGAATACTCATTTGGGGTTTAATGTTTTTGACTTCTTCTTTTTTAATGTTATCAAAATGTATTATATAATCTTTTGATAGCGGTACGATGAATTCTTGTAATTGCTCGTTCCAGTTTTCTTCTTCAATAATTAAAAAACCTTTGGGTAAGAATTTTTCTAAAATATTAATGTCTTCAGGCTTCTCCCATAAGTAAATAGTTTCGTTATATTGATAAATGAGTGGAGAAATATTTTCAGATTCATTGATGTTTAAATCAATCATGGGTAATTTAACCCTGCATTCAATTTGATACTGATTATTTTTTTTATGAATTAGAAAATGAGGCACAATGTGAACATCGGAAAGGAAAATATTTTTGAGCGAATCTGTAGTGAAGGTTTTATTTTCTGGAAGTTGAAAAATAAAATGACTTCTACTTTGATCAATGAATAATTTATTTAATTTTGGATGAAGATATTCTGTTATTAATTGTCTTGTTTCTTCAGGTAATTCTTCATCTTGATGTTGAATAATATGCTCCCAAACACCACCAAATGGTGAATTTCTGTTTATGAATTTGCTAACCTCTGTTGGTAATAATTTTCTGAGTAATTGAATACTATCTTTATCCTCTTCACTAAACACTTCAACATTAAAATATTTGTTGAGGTCTATTTTTTCTACTTTAGAAACAAAACTGGTTTCTGTAATGTTTGCTATACCTTGAACGGCATCAATCTGTAAAAATGGGTATTGATTTGAGGGCGTTGTAAAAACAATTGCTAATTTATATTCTGGTTCACGAGGTTTATCTTCTTCAAAATCATCTAAAATTACAGGAGCATTAGCAATAATTTCATGTTCGAAATATTTAGGTTTTGAAATTACATCAGATGTAGTTAATACTCTTTTTATGGTGTTATCTAATACCCTTAAAAAGGGTCTACCATCTTGGTAAGTAAATTCAAATTTATCTGTTAGCTCGTCATCTAAACTGTAACCATAAAGTGCTAATAATTTATTTTTTACATGGTCCCAATTTCTAATACTATCAAAATAATTTGCTCCATGCTTGGTAAGTAAATGAAGAAAAATTATTGACTTATGAAAACATAAAGGGTGTTGTGTTTCTGTTTTGCAAGTACAACTTGTATCAAAAACACGTTCTTCATTTTTTCGAATTAATATTTGATGACTTTCATTATCATCATAAATTTCTGCCCATACAGTTTCATCTTTTGCATCAATAATTTTGGGTTTATTAGTACGTAAAAATTCTTCTGCCAACATAAAATTTCTAGCACCAGAAAGCATTTTGAGTAGCTTAAGTTCAATA
>JAYVBS010000235.1:0-6021 GCA_043750315.1 Chitinophagaceae bacterium | reverse complement strand
TATTTAATTTGCCATTGCAATTTTCTGTAGGTTTTTGAGCACAATGTCCACAACTTTTTTCTTCACAATATCTATTACCAGAAATGCAAAAACGTAATTCTAAATAATTGTCGTTTGGTTTTGCTGCGTTATAATGATACACCATCATACCAGTATCATCTGCTACCCAAGGATGCTGTGCAAAATATCTATTCATATTAAAAACCAAAGAACCAGGTATATTTTGCTCTTTGTGGTAAAGCAAATCCATAGTTGGTTCAATGCCACTTCTGTAAGCAGTTTTTAATATGTCGAGTGTTTTTTGCATCATGATTTGCAAATTTAGTGTATATACATGTAAATTACAAGTTTTTCTTTTTTGCAACTGTTAAAGTGTACTAATTTTGATAGAAAGAAAATGTAATCTTGTAAGTATATGGTTTTCAATATTCGAGTTTATGGAATTTTAGTAAACAATTTAAATCAAGTTTTAATAAGTGATGAACTAATTAAAGGCAAACATTATACCAAATTTCCTGGAGGTGGATTAGAATTTGGCGAAGGATTAATAGATTGTTTAATTAGAGAGTTTAAAGAGGAAACTGAATTAGATATACTTGTAGATGAACATTTTTATACCACAGATTTTTTTCAAATATCAGCATTCAATGAAAACCATCAAATTATTTCTGTTTATTTTAAAGTATTTGTAGATGAAAGTATAGACGTGATTAAACATATGGAAGCCATCAATCAAAAAACACAATTTGAAAAAATAAATAGTAATGATGAAGTGTTTAGATGGATAAGTTTAGAGAAATTAAGTGAAGAAAGTGTTACACTGCCAATAGATAAAGTTGTTGTAAAGAAGTTAATTGCAAAAAAATAAAAATTTGTAATTAAAAGTTGCCATTAACACCAGTATAGTTAAAAGGTGTAATTTTTTTCAGCTCTGTTTTAACTTTTTTAGAAACCTTTAATTCATTAATAAACTCATGAATAGAAGCTTTATTAATTTGTTCTTTGCCTCTTGTTAATTTCTTTAAAGTTTCGTAAGGATTAGGATAATTTTCTCTTCTTAAAATTGTTTGAATAGCTTCTGCAACAACAGCCCAATTATTTTCTAAATCTTTTTGAATAGCTATTTCATTTACTATTAATTTATCTATCCCTTTTTTAATAGAAAAAATGGCTAACATACTATGGGCAAATGGTACCCCAATATTTCTTAAAACTGTGCTATCTGTTAAATCTCTTTGTAATCGTGAGATAGGAAGTTTGCTAGCTAAATGTTCAAACAACGCATTAGCTATTCCTAAATTACCTTCAGCATTTTCAAAATCAATGGGGTTTACTTTATGTGGCATTGCTGATGAACCCACTTCATTGGCTTTTGTTTTTTGTTTAAAATAATCCATACTCACATAGGTCCAGATATCTCTTGAAAAATCAATCAGAATATTATTGATTCTAATTATTGCATGACATTGAGCAGCTAAATTATCGTAATGCTCAATTTGGGTAGTAAATTGTTGACGTTGCAAATCCAAATCCTTTTCAACAAATTCATTTGCCAAATGAATCCATTTTTTTTCTGGAAAAGCAACATGATGAGCATTAAAATTTCCTGTAGCACCACCAAATTTTGCAGTAAAAGGAATATGTGCTAATAAATGAATTTGCCTTTGTAGTCGTTCAACAAAAACCATCATTTCTTTACCTAAAATTGTTGGAGAAGCAGGTTGGCCATGCGTTTTGGCTAGTATAGTAATTTGCTTTAAACCCTTAGCTAAAATATGAATTTGATTTTGTAAATTTAAGATGCTAGGCAAATATTCATATTCAAAAAAATGTTTCAATAATTTAGGAATAGCAGTATTATTAATGTCTTGAGAGGTTAGTCCAAAATGTACCCATTCTATTAATTTGTTTTCTCCATTTTTTTTAATAATATTTTTTACAAAATATTCAACCGCCTTTACATCATGATTTGTTATAGCTTCAGTTGCTTTAATTTCTTGAGCATCATTTAAACTAAAATTTTCAGCTGCTTCTAATAAATGATGTTTGTTTTTATTAGATAATTTAAAGAATTTTTTGTTCGATAAAAAAATAAAATACATCACTTCAACTTTTACTCTATACTTCATTAAAGCATATTCAGAAAAATACTGATCTAAAAATGCTAATTGTTTTCTGTATCTACCATCAATAGGAGAGATGGCTGAAAGAGAATTTAATTCCATATAGTATATAAATTTTAGTATGTATTTTAAAATACATTTGCGGTAAAATTAGCATAATTGAATAAGATTAAGGTTGGAGCAGTAAGTTATTTAAATACAAAACCACTTTTGTTTGGCATTAAACAAAAGGTTAGCTTAATGAATATTGAATTGATAACAGATTATCCAGCAAGAATTGCTGAGAGGCTTTTGATAGATGAAATTGATATTGGGTTAGTTCCAGTTGCTGTTATCCCTATTTTGGATGAACATTATATGTTAAGTAATTATTGTATTGCTGCTACTGATGAAGTTGCTAGTGTAGCTATTTTTTCTAATAAACCTATTGAAGAAATTACACATGTTTTATTAGATTATCAAAGCAAAACTTCTGTAAACCTTACTAAAATTTTATTTAAACATTTTTGGAAGAAAGATGTAGAATTTATTGAAGCAACCGAAAATTATATAAATGAAATTGATGGCACAACTGCAGGTTTAATTATTGGCGATAGGGCTTTAGATGCCATTGGAAATTTCACTTTTCAATACGATCTTGCACATGCTTGGAAATCATTTACAGGCCTACCTTTTGTGTTTGCAGCATGGATAGCAAATAAAGTTTTACCAGAAAATTTTATTCAACAATTTAATTATGCAAATGCTGTTGGGTTAAATAATATTGATGAAGTTATTAATGAATTAGAATACAAAAATTACGATTTAAAAAAATATTTCACACAAAATATTTCTTATGTTTTGGATGATGAAAAAAGAAAAGGATTAGCACTTTTTTTAAAGTTGATGAATGAATTATAATTCAAGTTTTGCAATTCTGCCTTTACTTCCTGCCAAGAAAATGGCATTCCCCTTTTTAGCTTTTTGCACTACATGAAATCCTTCATTACTAATTTTTTTCCAATTTATTCCAGCATCATTACTAACATCAACTCCATTTAAACCACAAGTAACAGCTTTATTTTTATTGATAAAAACTACACAAGATCTATAACCACTTGGTGAAGTTTGTGGAACAGAAATTTGCATTTTTCTTAAATTTATAAGAACGCAATTTTGTGTTGTTATACTATCTTTTGTAAAATCTCCTCCTACAATAATGGCTTTATTTTTATGAACAGAAATTGAGTTGGCACCAGTTGATTGAACACCTTGAATAATCGGTATTTCAAACTTTTTTTCATTAATATAGAAGTTACTTGCAACACCACCTGAAACAAAATAGTGATTCTTTTTTTTAAGAAAAATATTGCTTCCACTTGATGCAAAAAATGCTTCTCCATCTTTCATATTTTGAGGTGCAAAATCTAATTTTTGTTGCCAATTATTTCCACCATCATTTGTTACAGCTATAAAAGATTTATTTTTAATTGGGTCTCCAATAACCACTCCATTTTTATCATCTTTAAAATGCATAGCATCTAAAAACATTCCTTTAGTTGAATCAACAAAAACTGTTTCCCAATTATTTCCACCATCAAGAGTTTTTAAAATATATGCGGGTTCTGCAATGCACATAATGAATGCATGGTTGCTATCGAATGCTTCAATATCTCTAAATTCTTTTTTTTCAAATTGTGGCACTTGGATCCAAGTAAAATTATTGCCCCCATCAACACTTCTTGCAACCATGCCATTACTTCCACTTGCCCAAATTATTTTATCAGAAACAACACTTAAGCCTCTAATTGAAGTTTTAGTGCCCATGGTTAATTGAGTTAAAGTTTGGCATTCTACTTTTTGAATTACAAACAACATTAAAAAAAATAGCAAGAATTTGGAGAGATAATTACTCATAATTTGTATTTAGAATTTAGATTTTCTTGAAACAAATATCAATGAAATTGATAGTTTTATTTGAATGATATTGTGTAAAATTCTATTATAAAATAGTCAACAGGCTATTTTACAGTATTTTTTGTTTAAAAAGCACTTAAAATGTTCAAAAAAACTGCTGTATTTCTTATATCCTCAACCCTTATCTTTGCCAACCTAAAAAATAAAAAATATAGTTATGCAACTGAAAGGCTTAGTGCGATTTTTTGCCGTTCTTCTTACAATTATCTGCTTATATCAACTTTCATTCACATTTTTTGTTCGTAGCCACGAATCAGAAATGCAAAAAAAAGCAGATTCTTGGGTTAAAATAAATTTTGTTTCCCCAGAGGAAAAATTTCCAAATGTAGCAGATGTTGTTTCAAAAGCAAATTATGCTGATAGTTTAAAATTAGTAACTGAAAATAGATTAAAAGTTTTATTAGATAGTACAAAATCTAGTAAGATTGGTTGGTTTGGTTTTACTACTTATAGAAATGCTAAAGACAAAGAATTGGCTTTAGGCTTGGATTTGCAAGGTGGTATGAGTGTTACCATGGAAGTAAGCATGGATGGGTTAATTCGTTCTTTAGCTGAATTTACAAAAGATGCTAGTTTTAATAAAGCATTAGAAATTGCCATTGCAAAAAAAGCAAATACTGGTGCAGACTTAATTTCATTATTTGTTGATGAGTATAAAAATTTAGGGGCAAGTAATAATCTTGCTAATTTTTTCATTAATAAAAGTAATGGTAAAATTAAATTCTCATCAAGCAACAATAATGTAGTTAGTTATTTAAAAGAAAAATCTGATGATGCTTTTAAAAACACAACAAACATTATACGTAATCGTATTGATAAATTTGGTGTAGCATCTCCAAATATTAATCCTGATGAGAAAAAAGGTACAATAAATATTGAATTAGCTGGTGCAAAAGATCCTGAAAGAGTAAGAAACTTTTTGCAATCAACGGCTAACCTTCAATTTTTTGAATGTTATAGAGTAATTGATATTGCAGATAATATTCGAGGTGCTGATAAAGCATTAGAAGATTATTTAGTTGGAACAAAATCTGCAATTGACTCTACTAAAAAAGATACTACTGCAAAATCAAAAGTGGATAGTAGTAAGCTAAATCCTTTACTAAGACTAGTACAATTTGTACAACCTTACGATGATAAAGGCGTTTCAAAATGGCCATCTAATTTAGGCTATGTTGCAATAAAAGATACTGCTTTAGTGAATCAATATTTAAATATTGAAACAGTAAAAACTAAGTTCCCTCCAAATGCAAAATTTGTTTATGGTAAATTAGAAAGAGATAGAGACGATAAAGAATTAAATTTCTTAACGCTGTATTCAATAAAAACTTTAGATAATGAACAAGCAGAATTAGAAGGTGATCATATTACAGGTGCAAGACCAGATTATGGTCAAAGTGGAGAAGTTGTAGTATCAATGGAAATGGATGCAGTAGGAACAAACATTTGGGGTAAAATGACAGAAAGAAATGTTGGTAAACCCATTGCAATTGTTTTAGATAATACAGTGTATTCTGCACCAAATATTATTAGTCCAATTAAAGAAGGTCGTTCACAAATTACAGGAAGTTTTTCTGTACAAGAAGCAACAGATCTTTCTCAAATATTAGAGAGTGGTAAATTGCCTGCACCTGCAAAAATTGTTCATCAATATATCATTGGTCCAACTTTAGGAGCAGAAGCTGTTAAAGGTGGTGCAATGAGTTTTGCCATTTCATTTGGTGTAATTTTTATTTTAATGTTGTTGTATTATAACACTGCAGGATGGATTGCAAATATTGCTTTAATCTTAAACTTATTATTTACAATTGGTGTATTAGCATCGTTAGGATTTACTTTAACAGCTGCTGGTATTGCAGGTTTAGTGTTAACCATTGGTATGGCTGTAGATACTAACGTAATTATTTTTGAACGTATTAAAGAAGAATTAATACGTGGTAAA
>JAYVBS010000234.1:0-2583 GCA_043750315.1 Chitinophagaceae bacterium | reverse complement strand
TTTTTTCAAAAGCATCAGATAATCCATTATTAAGCACAGGAACATATTCAAATGAGTTATTGAAACTGTACTTCTGAATTGCTGCGATTTCTAATTTTTTATGATATACACCAAATGACGAAAATAAATGGCGTTCATACTTTGAATAGGTGTCTTCAAGAGCTTCCAAAAAAACAACTTCTGGCTTTATTTTTTCGATAATCTTGCATAATTCATCAACATTGCATTTTCCAATCACATCATGAATTGTAGTAATGAAAGTAATATTATACATGAGACTTAGTTCTTTTTTTCCCTCACAACATCTCCTCACAAAAAAATTTTATTTATGCAAATGGACGTTGTGATTTATACTTTTATATAAATGTTTTATCATTTTAAAGCCACAATCTCAAAGCTAACATACTTGCCTTTTATGAAGACGTTGTGGAGAAGAAAATACTTTGTATCAACCAAATTATTGTTCAGCAAGACCATAAAAAAACTATTTTTTATTTGGTTTTTTACACAGTTCATGTTGGCAGCAGTAAAATTTTGCTTTTGTCTTCATACTCTTTGTGTCAAATTTTTTTGGTCATTCAAATTGAGTAAATAACTTGCTATTGCTTGAGTCTCCACACTTGTGAATACTGGCTTGAAATATCTAATATAGCCAAGAAGCTCATTTAGCGTTAGCAACTTTACATATTGAAACTCCTCATTTGGCTTTAAATTTCTCAGTACAATTAGATTTTTTATTGGTATTTTTCTGTCTCCCCAATGGTGTAGGTCAAGTTTTACTCTGTCGTTTGAAATATCGTCTGTCAGCAACTTAAAGAGAGCAAAACTTGTCCGTTTTACTTGTTGAACTGGTGAACGTAAATCTAAACTTGCTAATGATTTTTCACTCCAGTTTTTTGTCTCAATAAGAAAAATGCCTGAAGGTGTAACAAGCAAATGGTCAATTTGAATTGATTTAATATAATCGTTTTCTTGTCGGTTGTAAATAGCAGGATGAAAACTTAAAGCAAAGTCGTTTATTAAAATATTTTCGTCTGATAAATTCTCCAATTCTTTTACAACCTTATGTTCGCCCAATGCTCCATAAATTGAATTGTTCACTTCATCAATTATACGCTTCTTGTTTTCAAGTTTGTTTATCTCGGTCAAACAGCTTTCATTAACTGCATCTCTAAAATGCAAAGTGATATATTGGTATCGATTAGTTTTATGATGATACTGGTCAACTAAACTGCTAACAGCAAAGTTTACCTTGTCATTTAAATTTAATTCTAAACTTAGAAGTTTTCTTTTTAAAAACCATTGCTTTATATTGTTTAAAAATCGTTGAATGAAATTCAATTCAGTTGAAGTGGATAAACTATTCACCTTTTGAATTAACTCTTCAATCTCGCTACGAAAACTGTTTTCAAAATGAGTTTTGTCTGTTTTAATAGCATTGTCTAATTGAAAAATCTCTGTGTAAAGAGTAACTTTTTCCTTTTCTATCAGTTGTTCGTGACTTAAAATGATTTGCTGCCTTAAAGTTGAAAAATTCTTTTGAAAATTTAACACCTCATTTAAAGAATTAAAATCATTTATGCCGTGTCGTTTCAAATGAGTTTTTATAGTTGTTAAACAACCAACTTGGTTATAAACTTTGCACATTTTTCTTTTTCGATATTTTGAAGGCTGTGTCCAGAACTTATTGCTGCCAACGAAAGTATTTGTGTTATTATACGAATTTAGGTATAAAATTTTGTGTTGTAAATCAAGTAAATATTGTTATACATTTTGTATTGTTCATTATAAACAGATTTTTCCTTTCAAAAATAAACGAGTTTACACAAAAAATAATAAATATTTTAAGCTATACTTTTTCCATTTTAATTATTTTATATTAGTGCAAACCCTTTGTGCTATTTTCGATAAATAATATTTTTTGTAGATGAAGTGTATTCATATTTTATTAATCTTAATTGTTTCTATTCAAGTTGCATCTGCTCAAAAAAGCAACTATTGGCAACAAGAAGTAAATTATAATATTGCTGTTTCACTAAACGATAAAGACCACTCTTTAAATGCAATTGAAAAAATTAATTACACCAACAATTCACCAGACACTTTAAAATTTATTTGGTTTCATCTTTGGCCCAATGCTTATAAAAACGATAAAACCGCTTTTAGTGAACAACTGCTTGTAAACGGTAGAACAGATTTTTATTTTTCAGAAGATAGTAATCGTGGATACATTAATAAACTAGACTTTAAAGTAGATGAAATTGAAGCAAGGTTAGAAGCACATCCAACACATATAGATATTATTAAACTCGTTCTTCCAAAACCTTTAGCACCCAATCAATCCATTAAAATAGAAACACCTTTTCATGTTAAATTGCCTTATAATTTTTCAAGAGGAGGACATGTTTTGAACGATTATCAAATTACACAATGGTATCCAAAACCTGCAGTATATGATAGTAAAGGTTGGCACGAAATGCCATATTTAGATCAAGGAGAATTTTATAGTGAGTTTGGAAGTTTTGATGTAAGTATTACTGTTCCAGAAAATTATTTAGTTGCTGCAACTGGTGAATTACAAAC
>JAYVBS010000233.1:0-26432 GCA_043750315.1 Chitinophagaceae bacterium | reverse complement strand
AATGTAACAAATAAGTTTCTTCTCATTTTTCTGCTCCAGAAAATCTGTGGACTTAAAACGTTACAAGCCATCATTCCCCAATATGCCCAACCATAAGGACTAAACAAATTAGCTCTACTATACCAGAAAGTGTATCCTTCAAATTTGTTTTGGCTATACCAACCCATAAATAATTCTGTTAAATACGCAATACCTACTATTGAGCCTGTTAAAACAATTACTTTATTCATTGCCTCAATGTGACCTAGTGTAATATAATCTTGCAAACCAAAAACTTTTCTTACTACAACCATTAAAGATTGTACCATAGCAAAGCCAGAAAAAATTGCACCAGCTACAAAATATGGAGGAAAAATTGTTGTATGCCAACCAGGAATAACAGAAGTTGCGAAATCGAATGATACGATTGTGTGAACTGATAATACTAAAGGAGTTGATAAACCAGCCAATACTAATGATAAACTTTCATGACGTTGCCAGTGTTTAGTACTTCCTGTCCAACCAAAAGAAAAAATACCATATAAATGTTTACGCAATTTAGTTTTTGCTCTATCTCTAACAGTTGCTAAATCTGGAATTAAACCACTATACCAGAATAATAAGGATACAGTAAAATATGTAGAAATTGCAAATACATCCCAGAGTAAAGGAGAATTAAAATTTACCCAAAGTGGTCCACGACTATTTGGATAAGGCATTACAAAGAAAGCCATCCAAACTCTACCCATGTGCCAAATAGGAAACTGGCCTGCACACATAACTGCAAAAATTGTCATTGCTTCTGCGGCTCTGTTTACTCCAGTTCTCCAACCTTGTCTAAATAATAATAAAATTGCAGAGATTAAAGTACCAGCATGACCAATACCTACCCACCAAACGAAATTTGTAATATCCCAACCCCAACCAACAGTTTTATTTAAATTCCATTCGCCAACCCCATAAGTTACCTCTCTATAAATACTGTACACACCAAAAAGCAATAAAGCAACTGCTATATAAAAACCAATATACCAAAGTTTGCTTGGTTTTGCTTCAATGGGGCGAATAATATCTACAGTAACATCATGATAAGTTTTGTTACCGTTAATTAATGGTTCCCTTAATTGCGATTCGTATTTTAAACTCATATTTAATCAGCTTTTTGGCTTCGTTATAAATACTAGAAAATATTATTCTAAACATTTATGTATTTAACAACTTTTTATTTCTTTTTTTTCTTATTGCTTTTGTTGCAAAAATACTTTACTTACATATTCATTTTCATAACTAATTACTGATAGTATATAAAATAATAATTTCTCCACTACACCAACCACAATTTAGTTTCCACTAAAACAATCTTCTAAAGACCCAATTATTATAAAAATGTTTATTAAAAATCACCACAATCAGATGGCATTACTTTGTGTAATCCCACAAAATATCTTTTCCAGCTATTGTTTTCTTTAAAATAGACTGCTATTGTAATATTTTTATTAGAATTTAAAACAATTTTAGCAAATTCATATTTGTTTATTAAATCATTTGTATTTACACTTTCCTTACAAATGATTTCTTCTTTTATAGCAGCCAAAATAAATGAGAACCTTTTCCCTCTATTATAAAGATTGTAATCTGATGTATCATATAAAATAAAAAAAGCTTTATAATTTTCTTTGTTTGTGTTATGAAAAAACTTTGGTCCTGATGAATACAAAAGTTTTATTGTATCTAAAGGGTTTAGTTTTATGATATAGGTGTTATTTGAAGCATTTGAAACAAGATTATGAAAGGTAAAAAAAAGTAAAATTAATATTTTCATAATAAAAAATTAAGGACAATTTGAATTAATAGTTTCTCTTAAATTATTAAGATAAACTAAATTCTCGGCACTGTCATATATATTCAAAAATCCTTGATAAGACTCTAAACCCATAAAAGCTAAATCTCTAAACACATTTGGATTACTACTAATACTTGCAAATAATGTTGGATAATTTTGTGCAACAAAATTTCTAATTCCGTTTTCTAACATTCCTATATTATTAGCCATAAAATTATGCATTGGATGATACCAAGAAACATTACCATTAACAGATAATTGCATATAGTTTACTAACTCTTTTAATGTCATGTCATTTATTAGAATAGCTGACATATTGGTATAAGTTTCACCAAAAGTAGTAAAAACTTTATTCAAAAGATTGGCGTGAAATGCTTCGTGTAAAATAGTTGAAGCTAACCAAATTCTAGAATATCCTGAGTTTTCAACCTGATTTTTATTTATCCAAATCTCATAATTACCATTCCCAATAGGATGTGTCTTACCTAATGCACCATTTAAAGCAACATCATCCCTTAATTTGAAAGTAACATTACAACCGCTTTCACCTTGAAATTTGGCTAGTAAAGAAGCTAAGCCAAACTCACTTGAATCATTCATTAAAGCTTCAAAAACGCATTTTATTCTTGGTTCTTGAATTGAATCTGCAATAATTTGTGGCACTGGTGCAACGCCAGATGGATTGCCACCACCCCCAGAACCATTAAAATAATCTTCGAAATTGAAATTTTGAACTTCAGATTGGGCTTCACAAAATGTATATGAATTAAATCCAACAACTGACATTCCACAAACAATTTCCATTGGTGCAGAAGAATAGCACCATTGTTGCCTAATTGGGACAGAAAATGTTACACAATTTTCAAGATTTCTGTTATTAGACACTTTAAAGATTTCTTTTTTATAGTTTCCAAATTTATTGAATAAAAATATTTTACTTTGGTCGCCATTTGTTTTGGTAAATGAGTTTACGTAATTTAAAGCTTTTGTTTCAGTCGCGTTTACAATCTTAAATTTTTGAAGTAATCTTACCTCATATTGATTATTGTCTTTTATTTGAAAAATTATTTTGAATGAGTCGTTTGAGTTTATATTAGGATCACTTTCGATTGTGTTTGTGTTAGGGATAGACTTATTCGTGGAAAAACAAAACGGAATTTCAGTAAAGTTTACATTGTTATAACTAAAATTTCTTATTTTCTTCCAATCTAAAGTCAAAATTTTAACTATTTTATTGTTTTCAATTATATTAAGTTCACCATTATTAAAGACTCCACCGTTAGTTTTAAGCCAATTTTTTAATACTTCAACTTGATTATCTTCATTTTCAATAATCTCATTCTTTTTGCAGCATATTGCAAAAAGAATGAAAATTAAAAGAAGTATGTGTTTTCTAGTTTTCATTTACAATTTTAAATTTATTAACCTTGATCCACACCAGTATTTCTCACCTTAGCCATATAACTTACATTTGGCATAACATGCAGTTGTTCTAAACTATAGAACAATCTACTAGAATTAATAGCTCTGTGTTCTGATACTGAACTTTTACTATCATTTACATTACCAAATACAATAGCTTCTGTTGGACAAGATTGTTGACAAGCAACTTTTAAATCCCATTTCTTATTATCTCCACCAGTTTCTAAAGGTCTGCTTTCTTTTTTAGCTATTAATTTACCTTCTTGTAAACGTTGTACACAGAAACTACATTTTTCAATTACACCACGAGAACGAACAGTAACATCTGGATTCAACACCATTCTAGTTAAATCATCGTTCATGTAATGAATGGCATCATTTAACTCTGCTTGATTATTTGCAAAACTATCTGAACCTGTATAATCGGCCCAGTTAAATCTTCTTACTTTATAAGGACAATTATTAGCACAATATCTTGTACCAATACATCTGTTATAAGTCATTTGGTTTAAACCTTCTGAACTATGGTTAGTTGCTGCAACAGGACAAACATTTTCGCAAGGTGCATTATCGCAGTGTTGACACATTAAAGGTTGAAACACTACACTTGGATTGTCTAAATCATCACCACTATAGTAACGATCTATACGTAACCATTGCATATCATGAAAACGTAATACTTCTGCTTTACCAACAACACTTACATTATTTTCTGCAGTACAAGCTACAACGCAAGCTCCACAACCATTACAAGCATTTAAGTCAATGCTCATACCCCATTTAATTCCTGGTTTATCGAAAGGTTTGTAAATGCTACCATCTTCTTTAAACTTAGCCAACCCACCATAAGCTGCTAATTCTTTTTCTCTCTCTTCAATAACTTCGTTTGGATTATGTTTTAACTCAGCAAGAGTTAATTCTTTCATCACTTCAGTTCTATTACCTTGGTCTGTATTATAAATATTATGTGTTTGCGTTAATGCAACAGGATATTTTTCTTCGGTTAAGTTTAAACTAACATTTGATGCAGTAAAATTTACTGTGCCATTTGTTACTGATGCAAATTGAAATGCATTAGTACCAACTGGTTGATCTCCATCTGTACCAGCTCTGCCAATTTGTGGTGTTCTACCAAAACCAAGAGCAATACCAACAGTATTAGGATGTGTACCAGGAATAATTAATGCAGGAAGTTTTACCTTCTTTCCATTAACAGTAATTTCAACTACTTTCTTTTTTGGTTGAACTTCATAAGCATCTGCTTGTCCACTATTAGTTAAATCAATCTTTAATAAATCTTTCGCCATTGATGGAGAAACTATTAAATAGTTATCCCATGTAGCACGTGTTACTGGATCTGGCATTTCCATTAACCATGGGTTTGCAGTTCCTTCACCAGCACCTATCGATATTTTTTGATATAATTGTAGTTCAACACCTTTACCAACAAGCATTGCAGCTAATGCAGCTTTTGCAGTTTCTACAGAAACAGAACTAAAACTTGCACTTGAAGCTGTTAAAGTTGCACCCCAAACACCATCTTGTAATGCTTTATCCCAAGCATTCTCACTGCCTAATCTTTTAATCCAAGATGCTTTTAATGTGCTTACATAATCTGTTGTACTTCCAGCCCACTTCAATAAACAATCTTGCCATTGGCGTGTTTTGAATAAAGGATTGATGGTTGGTTGTAAAAAAGAATATTGACCAGTTGCAATTTCTGCATCTCCCCAAGATTCTAAATAATGATGTGAAGGAATTTGAAAATTACATAAATGAGATGTTTCATCTGCTTTTGCATTACAACTTACAGTTGTAGTAATTCCTTTTAACCAACTCGTTACTTTTTTTGTGTCTCCCCAAGTATAAACAGGATTAGTATCTACTATAATTAAAGTATCAACTTTGCTATCTAATAAAGCAGCAAAATCTGAATCAACACCTTGTTTTGTATTATTTGTGGTACCAAAATCAATAGTTTTTCCATTTGCTCCTAATGCTTCATTAATTGCATTAACTACAATTTGAACATTAGTATCATTGCTCCCACAAACCACCAAAGCCTCTCCATTTGCAGCTTTCAAAGCTTTTGCAGCTTTTGCAATTCCATTAGCTAATTTTTTATCTGTAATATTTACAGTTGTACCAGTTATGGCATTATATAAACCTAAAACAACAGCACCAGTTTGACTTGGTCTATGTAAAAATCTTTCATCTGCGTTTGAGCCTGTTAAACTTGCCACAGTTTCAAAAGCAATGTGGCGACTCATATCTATATTCTTTGGATTTATTTTTTTGCCTTTGGCATATTGTTTTGCAAATGCAATTGGGCTAATCCAAGTTCCTAAAAAATCTGCACCAATACTAACAATTGCTTTTGCTTTATCAAATTGATAAGTTGGAATTGCTTGTTTTCCGTAGCAAATTCTATTAGCATTTATAATGCCACTGTAAGAAACTGCATCATATTGAACATGTTTGCTTCCTGGATATTTTGCTAAAAATTGATTGATAACTTCTTTAGAAGATGGTGAACTTATTGTAGAAGAAAGTATAACAACATTACCTGCAATTTTTGCAGCTAATTCTTTATCAACCGATTCAAATGTTGCTTCTTTACCATTAATAGTTGGGAATCGTAATCTTGCTCCATCATATAAATCTAATACACTTGCTTGAGCTCTTGCAGAAGTTCCACCTCCTGTTAAAAGGCTCAATTCATTTCCTTCTATTTTAATTGGACGACCATCTCTAACTTTTGCTACAACACTTAATGCATCACCATCTTGAATATAAGTTGTTGCAAAATATTGAGCAACTCCAGGAATAATTTCTTCTGGTCGATTTGCAAATGGAATTGATTTTTTTATTGGTGTTTCGCAACTAGCAGCAATTGCAGCAGCAGCTGTAGTAAAGCCTAAGTATTTTAAAAAGTCTCTTCTAGGAGTATTAGCATCCATTATATTACCATCTGCCTCAAAAGGTAAATCTTCCTTAAACTCGTCTTTTGCTAATTTTTGATAAGCCTCTGTGTTGTTTAATTCTCCAAAACTTTGCCAATGTTTATTTTCCATAATGTGAAAATGTGAAAATGTGAAAATGTGAAAATTCACACATTTACTAAATTTCTAAAAAATATATTAAGAAAATATGAACTGCAAAAATTTGCCGATTTTCATACTTTCAAATTTGATTACTTAATAGTGACATTTCTGACACTCAGTTCCTCCTACTTTTTCAACAGTAATTCCTTTCGATCTATCTAATTTGCCACTCTTTAATTCATCATGATATTTCTCGTATATACTATAAAATCCGTTTTCTTTAAATTGAACTTTTGTTTCTCTATGACAATTAATACACCAGCCCATACTTAAATCAGAGAATTGTTTTACCTCATCCATTTTAGTAATATCTCCATGACAAGTTTGACATTGAACTTGACCAGCTTTTATGTGTTGGCTATGGTTAAAATAAACGTGATCTGGTAAATTATGAACTTGGTTCCAAGGTATTGAAGTTGCTTTAGAAGCATCCCAAGGTTGCCCAGGAGTATAATTAGCATACTTATATAGTTTTTGAATTTCTGCAGTACCATTAACCTCTTCTCCTTCCTCAGTAAAAAGTTTTGCAGAACCTTTGTATTCATTAATGGTCATATGACAATTCATACAAACATTAACCGAAGGAATATTTGCATGTTTACCATCTTGTGCACCACCATGGCAATACAGACAATTTACTTGGTTTATGCCTGCATGAACTTTATGAGAATAAAATATTGGCTGAGTTGGAACATAATCTTTATTTCTGCCTAAACCAATGGCTCCTTTTGCAGTTAAATATCCTCCTGCAATAATTAAAACAATTATTGTAAAAGCTATATAAGTTCTGTTTTTCCAAATTGCAATAGGCTCATTTGTTTCAAAACCCTCTTTAATATCTGTTAATTTTTTAAGATTGCTATTTACTTGTAATAATGTAAAAGCAACTATAGCTAAGATTAAAGTTAATACACCATATAAAAGTGTGCTATCCGATTCACTATTTTTTGCATCTGGGCTATCTAGAGTGGCTACAACAGCTGGTTTCCAGTTTTTAATATAATCTAAAATATCTCCAATTTGTTTATCATCTAATGAACCATCAAAAACATTCATAGCACCTTTATTATACTCATTATAAAGTGCAATTGCATAAGGATCACTAGTTGCTTTCATGTAAGCAGCAGTGTTTTTAATCCAAGCAGTTAAGTTTTTTCTGTTGCCCTTCCATCTATCTTCAGTACCCAATAATGCAGGACCTGTAAGTTTTTTATCGATTGCATGACAAGAAGCACAATTCTTCATGAATAGTGTTTTGCCGTCATCTGCTGCTAAAGTATTCTTGCTGAAAGTAAATGTTAAAACAAATAAAATGCTTACAAGTATGGTTCTTTTAAATCTGTAATGAAACTTCATATTCACTATCTATGGTTCTGGTTATGGGTAATTTCCTAAACGTCGGCAAAAATATGACCTGCCGATGACATAACCACTATGTTAAAAAACTTTTTTTAGATTTTTTATTGCTTTTTAAGAAAAAAAATAAAAAAACAATATTAACATGTGTTGCATTTAATTTGCACACTTTAACTAACTAGATTTTGAGCAATTTTTTTTTAAAGCTAAAAAAGAAGTGGAATGTTGATTGGTTACAATTTACATTAATCATGATCACATTTGCTTTGGGGGGAAGTAGTTGTGGCTATTTGGGTAGAAAAATTTTAAACCTCACTTCGTTAGAAAAAGGTTTTATATATTATTTAGTTTATTTTATACTTATAACAATTTTATGGCCATTTTGTGTATTACTAATTAGCATCTTTTTTGGTCAGTTTACTTTTTTTAAACTGTATATTAATAAAATAAGAAAAAGATTTTTTGGGTAAAAATTTTAGCTGCTTAGACAAATGATTTAAATATTTTTATGCAAAAACAAATTATTTGTATTGGTGCAGCTTTGGTAGATGAATTATATTCTGCTACTTCTCCTATGCTATTATCAACAACAAATGATGCTTCTGTGCATAGAAGTGCAGGAGGTGTTAGCAGAAACATAGCACATCAATTAGCATTATTGGGTTTGCCTATACAATTAATAAGTGTTTTTGGAAATGATGTTGAAGGTGATTGGCTTAAAACGATTTGTGATTATACTAATATTAAACTAGATGCTTCAATAACTACAAGTTCATTAACTGGAAAATACACAGGAATTTTAAATTATGATGGATCTTTATTTACTGCACTTATTACTAATGCAGAATTAGATTTAATTACTCCTGAACATTTAACTAAACATCAAGCTATATTACATACTGCATCTTTCATTGTTGCAGATGCTAATATTAGTTTGGTTGCAATGGAATGGCTGGCTAACTTTTGTTATAATAATCAAATTCCATTAATAATAGAGCCTGTATCTGTTCCTCCAGCAGTTAAACTGAGTAAAATGAATTTAAAAGGAGTTTATATGCTTACTCCTAATGAAGATGAATTACCTGCACTAACAGGAGCTCATCACAATACAACTATTCATGAACAAGCAGAAGAATTATTGAATAGAGGAGCACAAAAAGTTTGGTTACACAATGGTGCAAATGGAAGCATGCTTTTTACAAAAGAAAAAACTATTATTCTCGAAGCTCCTAGAGTTGATGAAGTAAAAGACTGCACTGGTGCAGGCGATGGTTCTTTATCTGGATTTATTTTAGCTCAATATTTAAATAAATCTGATGAAGAAAGTTTAAAAATTGCACATACATTATCTGCCGAAATTTTACAAATGAATGGTGCAATTGCAACTCATATTAAGCAAGATGATTTGCTGCTATTGGTAAATAAATATTACCCTAATTAAATTTTAATTAGTTTATAATTTGCTGTAAACACAACTGCTGTGTTGGGTTGCAAATAAATTAATCCCATGTTATTATTAAATGCATCTGGTGTTGCACTGAGGTTTTCAATGGCAATACTTTGTCTGTGTGGTGGTGTATAGATTTGTAAGTAAGGATAATTTTGATTAGATGAAATTTCAAGTGCTAATTTTTTCCCATTTAAAATACAATTAGGCTCTTGATTATTTTTTAATTGAAAGCAATTATCTAGTTCAATATTTTGTAAAGTTGTTGTTTGAAGAAATCTTTCATCAGCAATGATTTTTCCAGTCGGAATAAGGGTTTCATCAAACTCTACTTGTTCATTAGAATTGATTTGTAAGGTACACTCATCAACAGGAACATCCATTTTAAAATAAGGATGCCAACCATCACAAATAGGAATTGCTTTTTCATTTTGATGAGTAATTGTAGTGCTTACAGATAAATCATTTTCTTTTGCTAATTTCCAAACAACAGTAACAGAAAAAGGAAAGGGATAGCCTTTATCTTCACCCAAATAACTATACTGTAATTCTACTAAAGCAAATTCATTATTAGCTTTTGTTGCAACAATGTTATACACTCCATCATACACAATTCCATGTATTGCATGATTGCCTAAGTAAAATTTTTCAATGACGTAATCAATACTATCAAAACTATATTTTCCCTCATTTAATCTGCACACAAAAGGACTCAACTTGCTACTTTTAAACCAAGCTTCTTTAGGGTTTATAGCATCTTCCAAATTTTCATACCCATCAATCGCATTAAAAAAATCATTCTCAACTTTACAAACAAATTTGTTCAACATTGCACCAAAAGAAAATATTTCAACTAAAGTATTAGTCGATTCATCTTTCAGTTCAATAATTGAAAATTTTTCTTTCTTATTAATATTAACTGCAAACACTGTAGAAAATTGAATCACAATATTAATATGATTTAACAAGTTTGCTATCTATTAATTTTGATGAATAAGTAATTTTACATTTCATGGGTACATTAAAAAAAATAGCAATTATACCTGCACGATATGCAGCAACTAGATTTCCGGCAAAACTGATGCAAATCTTGGGCAATAAAACTGTTATTCTTCATACTTATGATAACACCATTGCAACTGGTTTGTTTGATGATGTTTTTGTAGCAACAGATAGTGAAATCATTTTTAATGAAATTGTTACTCATGGTGGCAAAGCTATGATGAGTAAAAAAAATCATGAAAGTGGAAGCGATAGAATTGCTGAAGCTGCTGCTGATTTAGAGGTGGATATTATCGTTAATGTACAGGGCGATGAGCCTTTTGTAAAACGAGAACCCTTAGAAAAATTATTACAAGTTTTAACTGATGAAAACGTGCAAGTTGCTAGTTTAATGCAAGTTTTAACTGATGAAAAATTGATTGCAGATCCTAACTATGTAAAAGTTGCTGTTGATAAAAACATGAATGCTTTACTATTTAGTAGAAGTATAATTCCTTACAATAGAGAAACATCAATTTTACCAACTTACTATGAACATATTGGTGTGTATGCATTTAAAAAGCAAGCTTTACTTAATTTTACTAATTGGCCAATGACTCCTTTAGAAGCTGCAGAAAAAATTGAATGTCTGCGTTATTTAGAAAATGGAATTTCTATAAAAATGGTGGCTACAGATTATATGGGCATTGAAATTGATACCCCAGAAGATTTAAAAAAGGCTGAAAAGTTTTTGTAAAAGAATTCTGTAATCTATTCATAAAGATTTGACAACTTTTTGAAAGTTGTCAAATCTAAATTACACATCGTCACTGCGAAGTATGAAGCAGTCTCAAAATTAAATAAGATTGCCATAGGCAAGAACCTTCGCAATGACGAAAATACTCTTCCTTGCAAAGACATTAAATTTTATTTTGTGTTTTGCAACCTCATCAACTTATAATATTTCAACATAGTATTATAAGCAACAGTCCATGCTATAAAAAATCCATCAGCACCATCTAAAAAACCTAGTTTTAAAAAATAACCAGATTTAAATGCAATAATTGGGTTGAAAAATAATTTAAACCAATTGCTCCTCTTACCTTGATTAAATAAAGCTTTGGCTTGTATAGTAGTGAATTTATTTTGTTGTGTTAACACTTCTTCAACTGTGTAATAACTGTAATGATGAATATCTCCTTTTAAAAAACTTATTGTAGCATTTTCTTGCATAACAATTTTATCGTGTGGATTTACACCACCCCATTTGCCTTTTTTTTGATTGAATAATCTTAATTTTATATCTGGATACCAAGTGCCATGTTTAATCCATTTGCCACAAAAATTTGTGCAGCGATTCATAGTATATGCATCTGCAGAAAAATTATTTTGTTTTACTTTTTTTATAGATTTTATTAATTCTTCACTTAAACATTCATCAGCATCTAAACACAATACATATTGATTTTTACAAAGATTTAAAGCATAATTTTTTTGTTCTATATAACCTAAAAAAGATTGAGTAAAAAACTTTGCACCGTATTGCTTACAAATGCTTTCTGTATTATCTGTTGAATTAGAATCTACCACCACAATTTCATTGGCAATGTCTTTTACACTATCCAAACAATGAGCAATATTTTTTTCTTCGTTAAAAGTGATAATTGAAACTGAGAGGTTTTGCATGTGTTATTATGAATGACAAATATAGAAATTGAATTATTGTTTTTTAACAATTACACTACTCCAAAGGTTTATTACTTAAAAATAAATTAAAAAATATCAAAACAAATGCTACCTTGCTCAATGCTTTAAACTTTAAAAAATACAATTATGAAAAAAACTATTTTTATTTTGAGTCTGTTTTTTTTCGCATCAGTCCTTCTTTCTTGCAACAAAAACAGCTTTACAGAAACTAACAATTCATCTTTAGTTGGTTTACAAAAAAAATCTAGTATAAAAGAATCAGATGTGCCTCCAGGTGTAGTTAGTAGGTTTAATCAGTTATACCCTTCTACTAATGTGAAAAGTTGGGATTTAATAGATGGTAATTATTTGGCTAGTTTTACGCTGAACAACATTTCTATGTCTGTTTTATTTGCTGCATCTGGATATATGATTGAAACTACAACAGAAATTTTAGAAAGCCAATTGCCAAAAAGTTGTACCGATTATTGTGCTAAAAATTATGCAGGCAAGAAAATAAAATCATCTGCAAGAATTGATGATGCAGCAGGAAGAGTTTTTTACAAAGTAGATATTGATAAAACCTTATTACTGTTCGATTCTAGTGGAAATTTTGTAAGAATTATTGTATAGAATCTGTTATATAAACTTTATTTTACTAATTATACTTCTTCACTTTTTTAGTGAACCAGAAATCTCTATAGCTAATGGTTAAACCAATTTGAGTAATGTTTTCTTTTACCAAACCTTGGCTAGTATTTCCTCTGCTACCAATTTCAATATTGGCTTGTAAACCTAAACCACTTCTGTTTAATTGTGTTCCTGCACCAAGTGTTACACCCCATTCTTTTAACTGTGTACCATAAATATTTAAGTAAGATTTGTTATGGTAAAAACCTGCCTGTAAAAAACTTTGTTCATAAACCCCTGTATTTCCTTTATTATCTCTAACAACAATATTTTTGGTGTACTGCATGCCAGCACTAATTCTACTGCTGTTGGTTAATGAATAATTAGTACCACTATAACGTAAACTACTCCAGTTTTGTGCAGCATAATCTAACACAAAAGAGTATTTGTTTTGTAATGTGGCTGCAATACCAATTGTACCCATTATTGGAAGTGCTGTATAATTTTCTCTTCTCTCATTAACATTTTTCAAGGTAGTATTTCCATCAGTAACTTTTAATTGGTAATCTGCATTAATATTGGTTTTAAGTGAACCTGTAGCACCTAACGAAACATTCCAATCTTTATTAATTTGTTTTTTGTACAATATTCCTCCTTTAAAATAAGAAGATGATAAAACAATGTTTCTATCAGTAGCTAAAACACTATCTGTAATAGCACTATAAATAGATTCTTTATCATCAAACTGACCAAATAGCACAGAAGATTGCAGACCAATACTTAAGTTTTTTGCAATTAAAAAACTATTGGTTAAATACAAAAGATTGCTACTACCTGTTCCTTCATATCTTGCATCTACAGCAAAAGTTCCACCTTGAATTTTCTTTAATCCAGTAAAAGAATAATTGGCATTGCTAAATGGTAATACCCCAAAACTTAAACCCCATTTTTTGGTTGGTTTAATGGCGAATGATAATCTTTTAAACTGCATATCATTACTTTGATTAGCAGTATTGTTGGTAATTGGACTACCAGAAAATCCAACATTTTTATATCTAATTGATAAATCGAAATAAAAAGGATTTCTAAAAGTTGGGTTTTCTAAAAATGAAAATGATGCAGGATTACCTACAAAAAAATATCGATCACTATGTAATGCAACACCTCCATACCCTAAGCCAGATGTTCTATCAAAATAACTTTTTTCAATATCGCCTAAACCAATTATGGAGTATGGAGAACTGCTATTTTGTGCATACATTTTTCCTAAGCAAAAACAAATAATTAGCGTTATGCCAAATTTCTTCATGGTATAATTTTATTTAACTGCTGCGTAAAAAATTTGCAACTCAATTTTTCCTAAATTATTATTCCTATTCCCAATAGCAACTCTCGAAAAAAGAGTTTCAAAATTTGGTGTTGGAGGAATAAATAACAAACCCTCGCCAGGTACAAAATTGGTATTGTTCAAGGCTTCTTTAACGTATTCTGTTAAATCGTATTGGTATTTTGTATTTTCGCCTAAAAAATAATCGGTTTGCAAAAAGCCATATTGTATTGCTGCTGAGCCGTTAGAATTGAAAAATGCTAAATCATTACCAATTGTATTATTTACATTAGTATACGATAGTCTTAAAACATGTGGCAAAGAAAATGTTGTACTATAAGATGCTTTTAATGGAGAAATAATTAAAGCAGCTTTTAACACTTTAGCAAAATTTGGGACTTTTAAAAGATTTTTTAAAGTTGGGAATTTCATTTTAATCATACTTCCTGTAGATGATTGACCATAAGCAGCATTTCCAGATAAGGATGAATGAATTTCTCTATTGTTAGGCCCTAAATTTTGTATAGCACCTGTTCTGTTAATAGAAATATTATTAAACTGATGACTTCTATTAGCCAAAGTAAAATCAACAAATTTATTTTGAGTAATCAAATCTTGTTTTTTATAATATAATCTAACCACAACGCCATCATTAAAACCAACTATCATTTGTGCATTACTATTTGTACTTAATCTTAAGCCTTTAAAATAACTTATAAAAGCAGCAGCAGACTTCATTGTATTGTCGGGTGGGCTTTTTAGTCTATTTAAAAAATCAATTCCTAAAGCATCGGGTAGTTTAATTTCAACTGGTGACCCATTTAATGGTCTTACCATTACATCTTTACTCACCAAAGCAACATTCTTTGTATTAAAACTAGAAGTGTTATAAAAAGAAAATCTATTCTCAGGAAAAACTATTGAATCTTGTAATTCATGAATAGTAATATTTAGAAGCTGTGTAGAATCGCCATAATGACTATTAATATTAGGAGTTAAAATAATTGAAATAGAATCAAAACTTGTATTAGCATATTGATCTATATAAATAGGAGGAATAATATCAAAAAATGATTTTGTGGTAACCCTTCCAAATAAAGGATCGGTATAGGCTCCTACTAAAACAGTACCTCTAGCTGAAGTAATAAAGGAATCAACAAAAATTGTTGATAAATCAATACCAAAGCTATCTGTTTTAAATATTTGTGTAACCCCATTGTCTAAAAAATCTTCCCCAAATTTAATATCAGCTTTTTTACAAGAAGCTGTAAAAAATACTGTAATTAAAAACATCAAAGCCAATGAAAAAGAAATGTTGTTTTTATTCATACTTTAAGTCTAAGCCTTAGCTCAATATAAGCTATTGGGCAGCAAATATACAAGTTAGATATTGGGTTGATATAGGCAATTGCATTTTATAAAAGTTTTAACTTCTGATAAACAACACACTACTATTTTTGCGGTCTTTATTAAAACTGTGTTGCATAATAAATAAAACACAAACGCTAAAAAAAATCAAAGTAAATTTTTAAAAAATGAAGCATTTAAAAAACTTAATAATTATTGCTACAAGTTTTATCTTAATTGGTGTTGCATGTACATCAAGTACTGATCCAGGAACAACAACTTTAATAGGCAATTGGTTAAAACGTTCCGCTTTTGATGGTAATGGAAGAGCCGGTGCAGTAAGTTTTGTTATTGGTGATACAGCTTATGTTGGTACTGGTTTTGATGGATCAATTAGATACAGCGATTTTTGGGCTTATAACCCAACAAATGATGCATGGAGCCAAAGAGCAATTATGCCTACTGCAGCAATTAAAAGAAATTCAGCAGCAGCATTTACAGCAGCTGGAAAAGGTTATGTAACTACTGGTTACGATGGTATTAATAGATTACAAGATACTTGGGAATTTAACCCAGCAACAAATTCTTGGGCTCAAAAAGCAAACTTTCCAGATCCACCAAATTCCACTTTAGGCAGTGGTGCACGTTATGGTGCTGTAGGTTTTGGTATAGGAACTAAAGGATATATTTGTAGTGGTTACACGGGTAGTCATAATAAAGATTTATGGGAATATAATACAGCAACAGATGCTTGGACTGCAAAAGCAAGTATGAACACATCTGATAAAAGAACTGGTGCATCTGTATTTGTTTACAATAATCAAGCTTATATTGTTTCTGGCACAAATAATGGTACAGTAGTTACTGAAATGGCTATGTATGATCCTGCAACAAATCTTTGGACTAAGAAAAGAGATATTGCCAATTTAAGTACAGATACCTATGATGATGCTTATACATCAATAGTGAGAGGTAATGCAATAACTTTTGTTATTGGTGATAAAGGTTATTTAGCAACTGGTGAAAATGGTGCTAATAACAGAACAACATGGGAATATAATTTTGGAACTGATACTTGGTTAGAAAAAACTGGTTACGAAAGAAGTGATAGAAACTCAGCAACTGGATTTACTGTAAAAGGTAGAGGTTATGTTACTTTAGGAAGAAACTCAACATTTTATTTCGATAATTTAGATGAGTTTAAACCAGCTGAAACTTATAATGCAAACGATTAAAAAAAATTGGGTGTATGTGCTTTTTGGTTTTGCAATTTTATTTTTTATAATTAGAAAAGTAATTCCACAAAAAGAAAACATACAGCTTAAAACCTATAAAACAACAATAGGATGGGGGTATGATATAGTTAAACATGATAAAATTTATATTCATCAAGAAATTATCCCAGCAATAGAAGGTTTTAAAAGTTTTATTAGTAAAGAAGATGCGGAAAAAGTAGGAAACTTGGTAATTCAAAAAATTAAACAAAAAAAAGGTGGTGGTTTACCTCAAGTCACCAGAGAAGAAATAGATAGCTTGCAAATAAGTAAGTAATAAAAAATCCCGAAGTAATTGCTTCGGGATTTTTTATTTAATTACATTTACCAATAAAATTATTTGTTATGGCACTCATGATATTAGGTTTATTGTTTTTCGTTTTCTCTTTTGCTTTAAAAAATTTGAAAGATCCGTTACCAAAAATAGGAATGGGTTTAAAAGTCTTTGGCTTAGTAATTATTCTAATAGGCTTTCTAACATCAACTATTGTACAAATTAATGCAGGGCAAGTTGGTGTGAAAACACTTTTTGGCAAAGTTCAAAACGATGTAGTTACTAGTGGATTAAATTTGGTGAATCCATTAGTTGATATAGTTCGCTTTGATACTAAAACACAGAATTATACCATGAGTGGTGTACACGACGAAGGAGACAAATCTGGTGATGATGCCATAAGAGTTTTAACAGAAGATGGTTTAGAAGTAATAATTGATTTATCGGTTTTATATAGAATAATTCCAGGTGAAGCCCCAAAAATTGTTAGGGAAATTGGGGTTGATTATAGGGATAAAATTGTTCGCCCTGTAACTCGTACAAGAATTAGAGACAATTCTGTTTTTTACAATGCAATAGATTTATATAGTAATAAAAGAGATGAATTTCAAGCTCGAATTTATAAAACAATCGAAAATGATTTCAAATCGAGAGGATTGGTATTAGAACAATTATTAGTTAGAAATATTACACTCCCGGCAACCATAAAAGCATCTATAGAAGAAAAAATTAAAGCAGAGCAAGAGTCTCAAAAAATGACTTTTGTTTTATCGAAAGAAAAACAAGAAGCTGATAGAAAAAGAGTAGAAGCACAAGGTATTGCCGATTATCAAAGAATCATCAACACAGGTTTAACCAGTAATCAATTACAATACGAACAAATAAAAGCTTTGAAAGAAATTGCTTTATCACCAAATTCTAAAGTGATTATTATGGGTAATGATAAGAGCCCTATTATTATTGGAGGGAATAAATAAAGAATATGTAACGTTACTGCGAGGAACGAGGCAGTCTCAAAAAAATTAGACACAAAAGATTGCTTCGTGCCTCGCAAAGACAAATACTATTTATTGCTCAATAACCTACCAACAAAGACTTTTATGCAAAATCAATGTTTGTGTTCTTCACAAACATTGACGTAGATTTCTCACTTTGTTCGAAATGATGTTATTCAAAATTCATCATTCTTAATTCCTAAGTGGCTTACCTGTCTTTAATACACTTTGAATTCGTTCTAAAGTTTTCTTTTCACCACATAGTGATAAAAATGCTTCTCGTTCTAAATCTAGTAAATATTGTTCACTTACATTTTGGGCTTCACTTAAATCGCCACCACACATTACATAAGCCAATTTTTTTGCTACTAATGCATCGTGGTCAGTTGCATATTTTCCTCTCCACATACCATTCACTCCAGCATACAAAGCACCTAAACCACTTCTGCCTAAAACTTTAATATCATTTCGTTGTTGAGGCATTGTATATCCTGCATCATAAATTTCAATAACAGATTTTTTGGCTTCTGCAATTCTACGAGATTGATTCATCACTACTTCATCAATTCCTTTTCTTAAAATACCTAATTCATATCCTTCAAATGCAGATGTAGCAACTTTTGCAGTAACAATTGCTAAAAATCTTTCCTTCAAAGTATTTGTTTCTGGTTCATCTTTATGCAAATCATCACTAGCTCGTAAAACAAATTCTTTGGTTCCACCACCTCCTGGAATTAAGCCTACCCCTAACTCCACTAAACCAATATAAGTTTCTGCAGCAGCACAAATTTTATCTGCATGTAAATTCATTTCACAACCACCACCAAGGGTTAAACCATGTGGTGCAGTTACAACAGGTACAGAAGAATATCTACAACGCATCATAGTATTTTGAAACATTCTAATGGCCACATCTAATTCATCATATTCTTGTTCAATTGCAAACATAAAAATCATTCCTACATTAGCACCTGCACTAAAATTTGCACCTTCATTTGCAATTACCAATCCTTTAAATTTTTCTTCAGCAATGGAAATGGATTTATTCATCGCTTCTAAAACTTCTCCACCAATGGTATTCATTTTAGTGTTCCATTCTAATCCTGCAACACCATCTCCAATATCATATAAAGTACAAGCTGAATTTTTCCAAACTATTTTATCAGCATTATTTTTTAATACTAAAAACGATTCAGCACCTGGTACAGTTTTGTAAGATGTAGAAGCTGTATCATAAAACATTTTTTTACTATTCTCTATTTTGTAAAAACTGTTACAGCCTTTGGCTAACATTTCATCTATCCATGCTGCAACCTTAATTCCATTGGCTTTCATGGCTTCAACAGTTTTAGCAACGCCTAAAACATCCCATGTTTCAAATGCACCAATTTCCCAACCAAAGCCAGCCATCATCGCATCATCTACTCTATAAATTTCATCACTAATTTCAGGAATACGAAAAGAAATATATGAGAATAATGAATGATGAAATGCACGATAAAATTCTCCAGCTTTATCTTTTCCAGAACTTAAAGCTTTGATTCTTGTTTTTAAATCTTCAATAGGTTTAGCAGTTTCAATAGTAGCAAACTTTGGCTTTTGTCGAGTTTTATACTCCATCGTTTTCAAATCCAAAGTGAGAATTTCTTTACCAGTATCTGATTTTATTTTCTTGAAAAATCCTTGCCCTGATTTATCTCCTAACCAATTATTTTCTACAACTTTTTCTAACCAAGATGGAATATTGAAAATAGAAATTGCTTCATCAGATTTACAATTATCAGCAACACCTTTAGCAACTTTTACTAAAGTATCAATACCAACAACATCTCCAGTTCTGAAAGTTGCTGATTTTGGTCTGCCAATAATTGGACCAGTTAATGCATCTACTTCATCAATATTCAGATCTAATTTTTCCATGATATGAAAAATACTCATCATGCTAAACACACCAACTCTATTAGCTATAAATGCTGGAGTGTCTTTACATAAAACAGTTGTTTTACCTAAATACAAATCGCCATAATGCATTAAAAAATCAATTACACTTTGGTCTGTATCTGGTGTAGGAATAATTTCTAATAAACGTAAATATCTTGGTGGATTAAAAAAGTGAGTACCACAAAAATGTTTTTTAAAATCTTCACTTCTACCTTCAGATAACAAATGAATTGGAATGCCTGAAGTATTTGATGTTATTAGTGTTCCTGGTTTTCTAAATTTTTCTACTTGTTCATAAACCTGATGTTTAATATCTAATCTTTCGATTACTACTTCAATAATCCAATCATAAGTAGCAATATCTTTCATATCATCAACAAAATTTCCAGTCGTTATTTTTTTTATAATTTCTTTTGTAAATACAGGACTTGGATTACTTTTTATTGCTGCACTTAAAGCATCATTAACAATTTTATTTTTTTGAATTTTTGGTGCATCAGCTGGTAAATCTTTTGGCTGAATATCTAATAACAAAACTTGTACGCCAATGCCTGCAAAATGACATGCAATTCTGCTGCCCATTACACCACTACCTAATACTACTACTTTTTTTATACTTCTGTTCATACTTTTTTATTTTTTGATTCTCAATTTGTTTTGCTCGGAGAAAACAGAGAATTCGCAGAATAAACTTTGTCTTAATAAACAAAAAGCTTCAGCGACTTCTATTAATTCAGCGAGAAATATTTTTATAAATTATTTACTATTCTAAATAAAGATTCTTTATCCTTTAAATGTGTTGAATTAGAATTGACAAGAAATCCAATATTTAATTCACTTAATTTAAGATAGGTCAATAATTGTTTTTTATGAACATCTTCTAATACTTTCACGGATTTAATTTCAATAATCACTTTATGTTCAACAATGATATCTAACATAAACCCCAACTCTAAAAAACTATTTTTGTAAACAACAGGCAAAGCTACTTGACTTTTAGCTTTGATACCTTGCAACTCAAATTCTTTCATCAAAGCCATTTCATAAACACTTTCAAAAAGCCCTGGACCAAGTTCTTTATGAACTTCAAATAATGCTCCACGAATTTTGTATGTTAAATCGTCAAGTTCCATTTTAAAAGATCTGCTTTTGCTTTTAAACAAAACTAAATAAAAATTAGTTAGCTATGCAACTATTTTTAAATATTTTGTATTCAACTTACATAATCAACTGAATAAGAAAAAATTCTGGGAATTCTTCGATTTCTGTGAGATTATTTTTCCAAGATTTTCTTTAGGGGTGCAATGGCGACACAACTAATTCTTTGGCAATTTCTGCACCAAGTTTTGCATTATTCTTTATCAAAGCAATATTTGCAGCAAGGCTTTCCCCAGAGGTTTCTTGTGCAATATATTGAAGGATGAAAGGAGTGATATTTTTTCCCTTTATATTTTTTTCATCTGCCGACTTTAAAGCTTGTTGAATATGTTTTTCCATAATCACAGCTGGAACTTCAAATTCTGTTGGAATGGGATTAGCAATTAAAACAGACCCTTTTAAACCCAACTCCCATTTTATTTGCAACATATCTGCAATTTCATTTGCTGTGTTCAATGTTAATGGACTTTGAAAGAGGCTTTCTCTTGAATAAAAACTTGGAAAAATTTGCTGACCATAAGTAACTACAGGAACACCTAAAGTTTCTAAATATTCTAAAGTTAAACCAATATCTAAAATAGATTTTATACCAGCAGAAACTACTGCCACATTGGTTTGTGCCATTTCTGTTAAGTCTGCACTAATATCCATTGAATTTTCAGCACCACGATGTACACCACCAATTCCTCCAGTTACAAAAAATTTTATTCCTACCATTGAAGCAATTCTCATAGTAGCAGCAACAGTTGTAGCACCAAATAATTTTTTGCTAATAACATAAGGCATATCTCTTAAGCTAACTTTCCAAACATTTTTTTCTTTGCCGAAAGTTTCAATTTGTTCAGTGGATAAACCTATACAACATTTACCATTAATGATTGCAATAGTTGCTGGCATTGCACCATTATCTTTAATTATTTTTTCAACTGCTAAAGCAGTTTCTACATTTTTAGGATAAGGCATGCCATGAGAAATAATAGTGCTTTCTAAAGCAACTATTGGCAATTTTTTATCTAAAGCTTCTTGAACTTGTGGATGTATGTTTAAAAAAGATTGCATGAGAATTAATTTCCATAAACACTTAAAAACTTGATACGCATAATTTTTAATTGTTCTAATGTATAATCATTTTCACTTAATTCTTTTTGGGCAACTTCTAGTGAAGAGGTATCGCAACTTTTAAAATATTCTATAATTTCTTCTTGGTCGTAAGCATCTAACCAATCATCAATAGCGTAATCTAAACCAAGTTTTGTTCCACTTGCTGCAATGGTTTCCATTTCGTCTAATAGCTCTGCTAAATCAAAACCCTTGTTTTTAGCAATGGTTTCAAGTGGTATTTTTTTATCTATGTTTTGAATGATGTAAATCTTGTTGTTGCTTTTATTTGCAACACTTTTCATTACAAAATCATCTGGCTTTTCAATTTCATTTTCTTCTACATAACTTGCAATTAATTCAATAAAAGGTTTGCCATATTTTAGAGCCTTCCCTTTGCTTACTCCTTGACATTTTTCGAGCTCCTCAATATTTGTAGGATAATTTGTACTCATGTCTTGCAAAGAGTTTTCTAAAAATATTACAAAAGGTGGTAATCCTTTTTTCTTTGCTTCTTTTTGTCTTAATTCCATTAACATTTCCATCAACTGCTCATCTGCTGAGGAAACTGTTTGTCCAGAACCTTCAGTTTCATTATCATCATCTTCATCATCTTCATCTGCAAAAATAGTATTAATAACTATTTTAAAAGATGCTGGTTTTTTTAGCCAATCTTTTCCTTTTTCTGTAAATTTTATTAAGCCATATTCCTCAATATCTTTTGTTAATAAATCTTCTAGTAACATTTGACGAATTAAACTGTTCCAATAATGCATTTCAATGTTATCGCTACCAATTCCAAATTCAGCTAATTTCTCATGCCTAAACATAGTAACCTGTGGCGTTAATCTTCCAATTATTACATTAACCAAATACTCAGCAGGAAAACGCTCATCTAATGCTTTTACAACTTTTAAAACTTTTACAACATTATCTTTAGCTTCTATTTTTTCTTTAGGATTATTACAATTATCGCAACTTCCACAATTTTTATCGCCCCATTCTTCTCCAAAATAATGTAGTAATATTTTTCTTCTACAAACACTGCTTTCGCAATAAGAAACAGTTTCGTTAATTAATTGTGTAGTAACTTCTCTTTCACTTAAAGGTTTATCTCGCATTAAATGTTCTAGTTTATGAACATCTTTATGAGAATAGTATAAAATACATTTTCCTTCTAATCCATCGCGACCACCACGACCCGTTTCTTGATAATAATTTTCAATAGATTTTGGAATATTATAATGAATAACAAATCGAATATCTGGCTTATCAATACCCATTCCAAAGGCAATGGTGGCAACAATTACTTGCACATCTTCGTTTAAAAATTTATCTTGTCTATCGGCTCTTAATTTTTGATCTAACCCTGCATGATAAGCAACTGCTTTAATATTATTTGCAACCAAAACTTCAGCAAGTTCTTCTGTTGTTCTTCTGTTTAAGGTGTAAATAATTCCACTCTTGCCTTTATGTTGGGTAATAAATTTAGTGATGTGTTTAATAGTATGTTCTTTCTTTAATTTAGGCTGAATTTCGTAATAAAGATTGCTTCTATTAAATGACGAAATATAAATATTGGGTCTTCTTAATCCTAAGTTTCTAACAATATCACTTTGTACTTTTGGTGTTGCAGTTGCAGTTAAGGCAATAACAGGAATGGTTGGACTTATCATATCCATCATTTCTCTTAATCTTCTGTACTCTGGTCTAAAATCGTGACCCCATTCACTAATACAATGGGCTTCATCAACAGCAAAAAAAGACACATTTAAATCTGTAAAAAAATCAATATTATCTTGCTTGGTAAGGGTTTCTGGTGCAACATATAAAAGTTTAGTTTGCCCTGAAAGCAAATCGCTTTTAACTTCTTTTACTTGTGTTTTATTGAGTGATGAATTTAAAAAGTGTGCAACATTATCTTGTTCACTATAACCTCTAATTAAATCTACCTGATTTTTCATTAGGGCTATTAAAGGAGAAACAATAATGGCTACACCAGGGGTTATCATTGCAGGCAATTGGTAGCATAAACTTTTGCCACCACCCGTTGGCATAATTACAAAAGTATCGTGCCCACTAAGTAAACTATTGATTGATTTTTCTTGAGTTCCTTTAAATTCTGTAAATCCAAAATATTTTTTTAGCCCTTTATGAATATCCATTACAGGATGTAAAGGTTGAACATTATCGAGTTCTGCTTCAGTAAGCTTTGGGCTACTTCTTTTTTTAGTCGGCTTTTTTACAATTGGCCTTTTAGATGATGATATCATTATTTATTTCATACATTTTTTATGAGACTTTTCAAAAATCAAGATACATATTTTTTAAATACTCTCTTTAAATAAAAAATCATTTAAATGATTTTAACTAATGCTAAATATAACACTATTTTTTTTAAGGGCGTCGAAGATATGATAAAGTTTAAGCTCATACAAAGTAGGACATTGCAATTGTAATATTTTTAACATGCTTTGATTTATTACACTTTTGCTACATTAAATTTGCATTTCGCATGAATCACAACATTATTCTTTCAGCAAAAAAAACTATCGAAATAGAAGCACAATCTATTTTAGAGTTAAGTAATTTAATTAATGATCAGTTTGTTAGTGCTGTAAATACAATTTATGAAAGCAAAGGCAGATTAATTGTTAGTGGAATTGGTAAAAGTGCAATTGTTGGCCAAAAAATAGTTTCAACATTTAATTCAACTGGTACACCAGCATTATTTATGCATGCAGCAGATGCTATACATGGTGATTTAGGAATGGTGCAAAAAGATGATGTTGTTTTGATCATTAGCAAGAGTGGTGAAAGCCCTGAAATTAAAATATTGGTTCCACTAATTAAGAATTTTAAAAACAAATTAATTGCAATTACAGGAAACTTAGCTGGTTATTTAGCACAACATGCTGATATATTATTGAATACAACAGTTAGTCAAGAAGCTTGCCCTAATAACCTTGCTCCAACAACAAGTACTACTGCTCAAATGGTTATGGGTGATGCGTTAGCTGTTGCACTAATGGAAATTAATGGATTTAATATATCTGATTTTGCCAAATATCATCCAGGTGGAAACTTGGGAAAAAGATTGTATTTAAGGGTTGATGATTTATATAACAAATCTTATATACCTAAAGTTTTAGAAAATGCTTCATTAAAAGAAATTGTAATTGAAATTACAAAAAGTAAATTAGGAGCAACAGCTGTTGTAGATGAAAAAAATATTATTAAAGGAATTATTACAGATGGCGATTTAAGAAGAATGTTAGAAAAAAATATGCTTAACAATAGTGTTGTGGCAAAAGAAATAAGTTCAAAAAATCCGAAGCAAATTGAATCTTCAAAATTAGCTGTAGAGGCTCTGGAGCAAATGAGAAATTTTGATATTAATCAACTTTTAGTTGTTAATGATTCTAAGTATTTAGGAATACTTCAACTACATGATTTAGTAAGAGAAGGAATTGTATAACTATTCATCTAACAAAAAACAAAAAACTTCTTTAGGGCCATGAACGCCAACTACTAAAGTTTTTTCAATATCTGCCGTTCTGCTTGGACCAGTTGCAAGTGTTATAATAGATGGTAAATTATTTTCGTACTTGGTTTTTATCATTAATAAACTTTCAGAAATATCGTACACCAATTGTTTTGTAAATGCAATACAAATATGAATAGGTGCATAAACACTTGCTGCCCTTCCACATTCATTATTACTTAATAATACTATAGTTCCTGTTCGTGCAATTAAATTTTCACAACTAGTGATGGAAGCATTGCAATCACTCAATTCAACTGAGTCATTAAAATTCTCAAAGCCTGATTTTATTAATAATTCTCGAATAGAAGTTTCTTTACAATAAATATCTTTCCATCCTCTAGATTCTAATAAAGCATTGAGTTGTTGTACTAATTCAGTTCTACTTTCACAAAATGAAAATCTACCAAGAAGTTTAGTGAAATTTTCAGCAAACTCTACTTCTAATTCTTGCTTTGAGGGTTGAAAAACAGAAACATTATTTGTTCTATTTGGAAAAGGAACAGGCACTGGTTTGTTGAGTGCCTGTCTTATTTTACTTAATATATTTTCTCTTGCTTGCAATTAATCTGCTTTTATATCTGTAGCTATTTGTGTTTCAGAATCGGTTGCATCAGTTATTGTAGGCACTACATTTTCTTTTGGAACATCTGTGATTTCTTCAACCTCAAGAATTTTCTTTTCTTCGAATGGACGTTTACCTATTAATTCTTCAACATCTGATTTGTGTAAAACCTCTTTTTCTAATAATGTTTTTGCAATAATTTCAACTTGTTCTTTCTTTTCAGTTAACAATTTTTTTGTTCTGATATAAGCTTCTTCAATAATTTTTCTTACTTCCTCATCAATAATTTTTCCGGTTTCTTCACTAAATGGTTTTGTAAAAGTATTTTCTTGGGTTGGATCGTAAAAACTAACATTACCCAATTTAGGATTCATACCATAAACAGTAACCATGCTATAAGCAATTTTTGTAATTTGCTGTAAATCGTTACTGGCACCAGTTGATATTTTTCCAAAAATAAT